>PLSG01000208.1 GCA_003164155.1 Parachlamydiaceae bacterium
TATATTGTGGCATTAATGGCCGAAGCTGCCAAGATTCAGTCGACTGATAAAATCCTCGAAATCGGTACAGGTTCTGGATTTTCAGCGGCTGTATTGGCCCAGTGTGCTGCACATGTTTATACTGTCGAGCGCATTCCTGCTTTAGCAAAAGCGGCCCAGCTGTGCTTTCGGCAACTGGGATATGCTAATATCGACACAAAAATTGACGATGGCACTTTAGGTTGGGCCGAGAATGGCCCTTATGATGCCATTATAGTCACTGCCGGAGCGCCGGCTATTCCGCAATCATTACTTTCTCAACTTAAGGTAGGCGGCCGCATGGTCATTCCCGTAGGGGATGCCATCAGCCAAAGACTTTGCCGCGTGCGCAAGCTCAGTGAAAGTAAAACCACCGAAGAAGCATTAGAATATGTGCGCTTTGTGCCTTTGATAGGCCAAGAAGGATGGTGAAATTTGCTATGCAAAGGAATGGCCGCCAAAGAACACAAAGAACGCAAAANNTTTTGCGTTCTTTGTGTTCTTTGGCTGCCATTTTTTTCCTAAGTGTTACCCTACCTTGAACCATGTTCCCTTTTTGTTTTGCGCTTTTTTGGTGGCCATTTTTTAGGGTTTGAGTGTCATTTTGGTCATCTTTGAACCTTAAAATTTTAGCTGCTAATTCAATATTTATCTGTTCTTAACATATATCAGATATTCTAAGAGAAATATAATTATAATTTTGTTAGAATAGAGCGTCGTATTTGCAAAGAAGAGGTAAATTATGTTCATTGTCAACGGTCTTTCAGGAATGTTTAGAATGATATGCCTGNNCCTGAAAACTTGAAAGAGCTAGAAAAACTGAACCGAATCAGGGAAGCTGCTTTGGGCGCCACAGAAAGTGATGCAAGTGGAATGCCTTCAATGCCTCCCTCCATCGATGAGATCACGCAAGCTTTGCCTGCACGACGTAATTTATTGGATGAGAGTGATGAAAAGCGCAGCGCCCAAAGACCTTCTTTACAAACACTGCCTGCGCACTGCAATTTGTTGGAAGAAGGCGATGAAAAGCGCAGCGCTCAAAGACCTTCCTTGGCTAAGCGCTCGGTGGGCTTGGTGACTGTGGGGATTGCCAAGAGTGCCTCGGGAGTGATCAAATTGGGCTCATTTATATTTAATTTTGATACAGCCCTGGCTAACTCTCCTGTAAATAAAGCCATTTTTGAGCAGTCAAAAAATATCTGGTTAGATACTTCAACTGTCGCCTTAAAAACTTTAGCTGGTATAGGTTACGTGAGCGTGGCGACTACGCTTGTAGGGGTTAAGGCCATGGATTTGACGGTTAAGACCATAAGCTTGGCTGATAGTGCAGTGCGCGGCGCTATCGAATATGGACCTCAAATTGCTGAAGCGGTGATGGATTTGACTGTAGTCTCCATGCCCGTGTTAGCGCAAATGGGCGAAAATACCCTTCGCCAGGCTACCGCTTCTCTTTTGGAAGTGGGGGTGGCGAAAGCCCAAACGGTTGGTGCTGACTTGCTGCACATGGGGATGACTAAGCTATCTATAAACCCTGAGCAAGCAGTGGCCAATGCCGTGAAGATTAAAGAAGTGGAATGCCGCCACCAAGCGCGGCTGGATGCCTTGGTCGAGGCTTTGGGCGATAGCCAATTTAAAGGTGTGCTGGCGGCTTTACTCGACAACCATCTCAACCTCTGCACTGATTTGATTCCCAAGGGCAAGCCGCTGCGTGATTTATTAGACCCCATATTGGAAAAACATGTCGACTCTTATGTCAAAATGGATCGCGAAGTATTAAGCAATGCGCTTCTTTCCATCAAAGACGAGCATCTCAAGGGGATTTTGCGGGCTAATTTCGTGAAGGCTTTGGCTAACTTGACTGAAGAGGCCACTCGAGGAATTAGCAAAGCGAGACAGGGCGGTCCACAGGTTCTGACAGCCGTAGTGAGTTTCCTTACTAAGATCGTTGATAAGCACATAACTCGTCTGCAAGCCGACTTAGCGGCTGGAGAAATACATGGCAAAAAAGCCCGTGAAAAAATTAAACAAGTTGCTTTTGATGCTTTAGTGAACGAGATCCTGACTATAGCCTTTCCGGAAGAAGTCAACGATATAGAAGTGTTTCATCCGCTAGTACCACAGCCCATATTGCGCAAATTGACCTGGTGGCTGATGCAGAGCAGATTGGCCAGCTCCCTAAAACAACTTTTTGATCCCCTAGATGAAAACGCCTTGGGGCATGCCAACTGCAATATCGACAACCGGCTGCCTGCGCCGCTGTATTCGCCGAAAAAAAATGTCACGCGCATTTGCGNNCCAGCAAGTTTGCCGCCCGTGCAATCAAAGAACAGATGAGCCAGCCAGAAAAGATTGCCGAAGTAGTGGAAGAAGGTTTGAAATTGCTTGTGCCAGATATGGCGGGCGCTTTATGCACCGACTTGGCTAAATATGCCGCTAGTGTGTCTGACCAAATGTCTGGTAAAGAGGGATCTGCCTTGCACCGCGGTATGGAAGCCATCATAGAAAATGTGCTTTATCCGCATATCGCCAAGTTGCTTGGCGATATTCACCATAAAGAGCAAGCGCATCTGCCTGGAGGAGAAAATGGGGCGGGACAGAAGGAAAACTTCGATCTGGTCATGATCAACGGGATTTTAGCTCCTATAGTGCAACATTTGCAGATTATCAATAAAGCTAGAGCTGGCGATCGAGTGGATTTGACAGAGAGTAACTATCGCCGGGCCGCTAAAGACGCGGGTTTCTTGCATGAGGAAATCTTTCGCGGATCACCAGAAAGGCGCGAAGAGGGACGGATGAAGTTGTACCAGCCTATCGCTAAGGCTCTCTTTGAACACTTGGGATTGAAAAGCTATGAAGACTTGCTCAGCCTTCCGCCTGCTTTGCGCAAGAATGCCTGGGAGCAATTGCAAAAACTGCGCCCTACGCTCATCGGAGGCATGCTAGAGTCAGCTCTCGATCACGATATGCTATTGACTTCGTTGATCAGCGGATTGCAGAATTTCAATGCATCGCTAGCTCAACCTGAAGGTGGACTACCTAAAGCGCCTAGCACACAAGCTGAGGCGGAACTGGATGGCAAATGCGGTGACTTATTGCGCGAAGTGGTGCAGATGATCCCCTTGCCTATGGGCTTGGATAAGTTTTTTTCCGCCGAAGACGTGGGCAAAGTCTTAGCAACGAGCGTGGGCGCGGCTTTGCGCAAACAGTTGGATGGCGAATATATTACCGGACTATTGCAAAAAACGCTGCAAAGTGAGTTCGATCTCACCAAAAAGACTCCTGAGCAGCGCGCCAAAGAGAGTGCTGCCAAAGAAAAACTGCTGCGTCAAGAGTTGCGTAAGACCGTTGATCTAATCGTGCCAAAATTGGCGCCGTCCATTGGCAATGCGCTGAACTCGCATGCCGATGCCTGGGTAAAGGCAAAGCTTGGTAAACCTGGACAAGTCATAAAAAAAGTGCTGGGCTGGTTCATCGGGGCACTTTTCTCCGTATTGAATGTGCTGACTTTCGGCTTGGTGAAGAAGGGTATGCGCAGCGCTTTCGAAAGGTGTGCACGGTCGTATCTTTATAAGTACAGCGGTAATGTTTTGGAGACGCTCGAAAAAATAGTTAAAGGTCCGCTGCCTAAGAATACGTCCAATACTGCTGCCGGTAGCCCTAGAACAGGACCAAAGCCTGCACAAGCATTTTCTGATGTGCATCTCAATGGCCTCTTGCATGCCCTGCATGCGGGTGCCAAAGTATTCGTGGCGCCTATTCCTTCAAAAGTCGACCTCGCATCTTAATTTCTTTTTGGCTTGGGATCAGGGCAGAAAATCGGAAATTCGGGCACGGGC
>PLSG01000123.1 GCA_003164155.1 Parachlamydiaceae bacterium
GTTTCATATTGTTCAATTGATTGTAGAAAATGCCCGTTTTTTGTTACCCATTTTGGAGTTTTCAGAGCAGCAGAAAAGTCCTTTTCTCTATGCTTTGGAGATTTACAAACAAACACAAATGGATGCACAGAAGCTGGAATATCAATTATATAGTGAAGGGGAAATGAAAAGTACCCGTGAGGGAGAATTAAAGAGAGCCTTAACTGAAAAAAAAGGGGATTGTGAAAGAGCCTTAGCTGCAATTTATGGTTTATTTAGAGTGATTGCTAGACGTGAGGCAGAATTCACAAATCTCTCGACTGCCATTCTGGGATCACAATCTCCCTTTTTCATATATTTAGCTAAAGAAGCTCCTTTTGTACTTACGCACCTTATAGATAAAGTACTCCGAGAATCTAAGGGTTTAAATACTTCAGAGAAGTTACTGGTTGGAAAATTAACGAAAGAATGTTGCGAAGATGTAGTAGCGGAAAAGTGGATCCTTCTAGATACCGTTAAAGCGGAGTTTCCTGCATTATATTCTCAATTTTGTCAATCGATTGGTTCTTCCTTAAGCACCATACAATTTTCAGTAGTTAGAAATAAAATGGCAGACAATGAGATTGCAAAAATTATTGATTTTTTTGATCTTACGGCATTTCCTTGTTCAGAAACAATATTATCTAATCTTTGCCTCATGGGATTAGCCGAAAGTGCTAAAGCCTTATCTGCTAAAGCCAAAAGGGCTTTGAAATTTGAGGATCATTTACTTCTGACCTTGCATAGTGAAGAAAGGAGTTCAGGATTGGAGTCCCTCCGAAAAGCAATAGAATCTTCCGCATGGAGGGATTCGGGAAGGCCAATCACATTATCCATGGTTTTAGATGTCATATATAACATAGTTAAAACTTGTCCTCAAAATATCGAAGAAGAGACCGCGAAATATTTTGTCAGAGATGTCATTAATTTTGTGAAGGCGATTACTGATTCTCATTCAGGACTTGATCCTACACGATTTGATAGTCGTGGAAAGACAGCTTTAGGTGATGTGATTCCTCAAATCGAGACACCTTTGTTTGAAAGAAAAATAAGAAATGAAATTTTCGACAGTTTATTTCCTTTCTTTAAATCAGAATCCACATTTTCGTATATCTTGGATCTGCCGCATCAAAGTAAAGAAGATACAAATAGACGTCTAGAAATGGCTTTAAAACATGCTGTTGATGTAAATCATTACTGCACAAAGCAAAAAAATCATTTACTGGTTGTTTTAGCTCAACAAGGCTTATTTTCTTCAGTAACTGCACTTTTTGAGAAAGGAGCCGTTAAACCTTCTTTGACAGCAGACATTGTGCGTTTGTGTGCTATAAGGGATAAAGAAGCGGGTCTTGAAAGAATCGTTAAGGGTATCATAGGCGGTTCTTATACAAATATTCCGAGTTTGCCTGAGGCTGTGCATGTATTGTTTCAGCTGCCTAGCTTTCCTGAGGTTCCTTTAACACATGAATTGAGATTACGCACGTTGAGATTAATTCTTCCACATTTTGAAGATAAGATTGCGACGAAATTTGCCTTAAATTTGAGCACTGGAGTTTGGGAAGAGAATCCAACAGGCATGACAATTTTGGAATTTGTGGGGAAATTTGCAGTGACAATAGGTCCTATTTGCAGCGATGCAATATGGATGGCGACTGATCTTGGTTTTGGCGGAAGCCAAGTCTACAAATTATTTGTTAGGCGTTAGGAACTGTGCAAAAAAATGGGGTCAAATTCCTATTTTATAGCTCTCGCTAGTCCGGAAATTTTCTGTAGAAACCGCGGCATGTTTGGATCAGATTTTTCAAATGGGATTTCAGACATTTTAAACCAGCAGATCTGATTAAACTCAGCGTGATCGTAATTCAAAGTGCGCCATGGATTGACTTTTAGCAGATACCAAATGGATATATCTGTGTGCCTGCCAACCTTGCCTGCGGTTTTTGTCACCGTCAGCATAATTGGCTCATCACACATAAATTCGGCCTCTATCCCCAGCTCTTCTTTGGCTTCTCTTTTGACTGTTTCCTTGGGATTCTCACCGGGTTCCACATGACCGCCGGGCGGCAGCCAAAGTGCGGCCTTTTTATGGTCCACCAATAAGATTTGATCCATTTCTGGCGATGCGATCACAAAATAGGAAACCAAATGTGTGTCTGGGTTGGCCGGTTTTTCTATGCGAAAAATTTCACTGCCGGATGCAATCCAATCGAGCACAAAATGGATATGTTCTTGTTCTGTATGATCTAAAGGGGTGATGGAAGAAATTATCTCGTGAATCTCGGCTCGAATACCGACTGGGCTCATAACTCTTTCCTTAAGATGGGGGTCATGTCTGAGAACCCCCCTTAAGGTGAAGTGTGAAAAGGGCGGTTCGCTAGATAGATGCCGCCCCTCCGGGGCTCAATCGCCTTTTTAACCGTTACCCAGGGTTCACTTGCCGCTCCCGCGGCGGCGTTCACCCTGGGCTTACAGATACCACCCCTCCGGGGTTTAGGAAGGGATGCTTTTTCCCTCATTTGTTCTTCCTATACCCCGGAGGGGTGGTATCTGTAAGCCCAGGGTGAACGTGCCACGAAAGCGGCAAGAGAACCCTGGGTAAAGCAGAAAAGAGATAAAGCCCCGGAGGGGCGACATCTCTCTCAGGCATGACCCCATTTGATGACCTAAACGATATGTTCGACATATGCAATGTATTATTTCGGGGGGCTGGCACCAAAATAAATTTGATCTTAACACCGTCTTAATGGTTGTGTTTTATAATAAGGTATCGCGTATATAATGGACCTATCTATATAGTAAGCGTTGCAGAAAATAAATCTCTTTGGATAAGGAGGAGTGTATGGGTGGCGGAAGAGTGTTACCAGCCGATTGGACAAGTGCCCCAGTTCCCGGTAAAGATGCGGGTTCTAATCGATCTTCAGGTGATGCCGGCGATAAGAAAGTCGACATGTTGCTGGATCAAATGAAAAATAAAAAATCCGAGCTTTCCACTGGTCCGAATGGCGTGCGCCTGAGCGGAGCTCCTCCTAATGATGATATTACGCGCACCATGGAAGAGATGCTAATGGCTATGGTGCAAAAAAAACGCGAGGCCCTCGAGAAGCAGATGGAGATGTCCTACAATGAGTTGAAAACAGAGCATGCTAAAGTAAAGTTTTTAGGACAGCTGATCAAAGCTATCCACGCCGCTACAGACAAAGATGGCAACTTCGACAGCTCCAAACTCAACTTCGAAA
>PLSG01000134.1:0-3752 GCA_003164155.1 Parachlamydiaceae bacterium
TTTTTTATACAAGCGACGAAGAAGAAATTTTAAGGTCGTGGATGGAGCAGCAGCCGCACTTAAAAGCCATCGAACGCTTAGTCTCTACCCAAATTCTTCAGGGTCAGCCGGATTTGCTAAGGCACTATTCAAGCAGCTTTCTCGCGGCGCTCTTACTATCCAAGAGGCCACAAGATATGCAAAAAAAACGCACCAGAACTGACTCTGTTTCGGACAGCGCTGACCAATCTGATCTAAAGCAAGAAAGAGAAAGCAAACAACGTGCCTGAATTCCCTTGTTAAGGAATAAATTTATCGTATAATGACGAGAAAATAAGGGGAGGCAATATGTTAGAACTTTGCATGATAAGGCACGGACTGGCCGGCAGTCACCTTGTGGAGGAAAAAGCCGATGAATTGCGCACGCTGAAAAAGAAAGGCAAGCAGCAAATGAAAGCGACCGCCAAGGGCTTGATTGCGCGCGAAGTGCGCTTTGATAAGGTCTTGACTAGCCCTTTGCTGAGGGCCAGAGAAAGTGCTGAGATCGTAAATGCATATTGCGGCGAAACCAAAGAGGTTTTGGTCACTGAATTGCTTAAGCCAGATTCTGCTTATAGCGAGCTAATCAAATTTTTAAATGAACTGGCGGATGCTGAAAAAATTGCCATCGTCGGTCATGAACCATTCCTGAGCAGCTTCGCGTCTTACTGCCTTTCAAAAAGCAAAACTTCATTTATCAACCTTAAGAAGGGAGGCGCTCTCATGCTCGAGATCGATAAGGTGATAAAGCCGGGACGATGCATTTTGTCGTGGCTGATGGAACCTGCCTCTTTTTGACCGGTTACCATTAATATGGAAATGATAAAAAAATTAAAAATAGTCCGTGAAATCAGTTGGCTGAGCTTTAATGCGCGCGTTTTGCAAGAAGCGAACGATCCCTCTCTGCCTTTGAAAGAGCGCATACGTTTTTTGGGCATTCACGCTAACAATCGCGATGAATTTTTTCGATTGAGAATAGCTCTGTTGAAAAAAATGATTAAAGTTAAGGGTGATAAGCTAGAGCGTTATTTTGGAAAAAATCCCCAAAAAATTCTCGATGAAATTCATCGGATCATCTTGCAGCAGCAAGATGAGTTTAATCGCATTTGGAAAAAGATCCTGGAGGAATTGAAAAGGGAAAAGGTTTTTTTAGTCGATGAGAAGCACCTGAAAGCCAACCAAAAAAAATATGTGCGCGATTTTTTCGATCGCGAAGTCAGTTCGTCTATCATCCCCTTATTTATCGAAAACAGGCCTAAGCTGCCCTCCTTCGGCGATAAAAATATTTTTTTAGGCATAGTGATGCAAAAGGACTTAAGCAGTCCAGATCAAAAAATTGCGGTCATAGAAATCCCTACTAAAAATAACAATCGGTTTGTGCCTTTGCCCTCTTCCGCCGGCGAACAAAATTTCATGTTATTAGAAGATGTGGTGCGTTTTAATCTCTCCCGGATTTTTTCCCATATGGGTTATACCCATTTCGAAGCCCATATGTTCAAAGTGACCAAAGACTCCGAGATCGAGATTGATAATGATATTTCGACAACCTTTATCCAGAAAGTCGAAAATGGAGTGAAAAATCGGTGCAAAGCTAAGCCCATTCGATTTTTATATGATAAAGATATGCATCCTAAGTTGTTGGAATTGCTAATCCGCAAACTCAATCTCTCTCATTCAGACAGCATTATTCCAGGAGGGCGCATTCGCAATTTTTGTGATTTTATGGATTTTCCGGCCATCCTTCCCAACCGCACGTCGCGGCCTATTCCTTTTAAACATCCCATTCTCGCCAAATCGCTGTGTGTGAGCGATGCCGTTATGCAGCAAGATATCTTACTGCATTTTCCCTATCATACATTTAATTCTCTGATTGATTTGTTGCGCGAAGGGGCTATGGATCCCGATGTAAAAAGCATTAAGATCACAGCCTACCGCTTGGCGGCCAATTCAAAAATCTGCAATGCCTTGATTAATGCCGTGCGCAATGGCAAGGAAGTGCATGTGGCTTTAGAGTTGCGCGCTTGCTTTGACGAGGAAGCAAATCTAATGTGGAAAACCAAGCTCGAAGAGGCGGGGGTAAAGGTTTTTGTAGGCATCCCGGATGTGAAAGTTCACGCAAAAATTTGTGTGATCAAAAAGCAAGTGGGTCGTCGGATTGAGCAATATGGTTTTATAGGCACCGGTAACTTGAATGAAAAAACGGCATTAACCTATACCGATCATTTTTTGCTGACCAGCAATCGCAAAATCATGGCCGATATTAACCGCATCTTTAAGGCCTTAGAAAATCCCCAAGCTAATAGCTCGCAGTTAGGTCTATGTAAAGCTCTATTGGTCAGTCCCGTGAATATGCGCGATAAACTGTGCCTGATGATAGAGCGTGAAATTAAATTTGCCAAAGCTAATCTGCCTTCCAAAATTGTGATCAATCTAAATTCGTTGAGCGATGAAAAACTGATAAACGCGTTGTATAGGGCTGCGGCAGCAGGCGTGGAGATTAAAATGATTGTGCGGGGGATTTTCTGCGTCGACCTAGATCATAGTGAATGGAAACAGCCCATGACAGCCATCAGCATTGTCGATGAATATTTAGAGCATAGCCGCATTTGGTTGTTTTACAATGGAGGTAATGAAGACATATATATATCTTCGGCGGATTGGATGGAGCGCAATCTGGATGATCGGATCGAGGTCGCTGTCCCCATCTTGGATCATAATCTGAAAAATGAATTAAAGCAGATTCTCGAAATCAAACTCAGCGACAATGTTAAAGCCCGTTGGCTGGATAAGGAGCTTTCCAATCAATATGTTTCGTCAGCCGGCAAAAAGAAAGTGCGCTCTCAACTGGCCATCTATCATTATTTACAAAACCAAAAGTGGAGAACACATTAATGAGAATAGCTGCTATTGATATTGGAAGCAATGCTGCACGCTTATTGGTTGTTGAGGTGGCTGTCGATGCCTTGGGAGTGCCCGAATTTAATAAGCTGGACTTCACTAGGCTTCCTTTGCGTTTGGGCTTTGATGTCTTTGAAAATGGCGTAATTTGTGAAAAAAAAACCCAAAAGATCGTCACCGCGATGCAGGTTTTTCATAATTTACTTAATTTCTATGATGTTACCGCCGTAAAGGCGTGTGCTACTAGCGCCATGCGGGATGCCAAGAACGGTCAAGAAATTATTGAAACTGTAGCCCGACAAGTTGGCTTGAATATACAGATTATTAGCGGAGATGAAGAGGCCCTCTTAGTGCACAATAATCATATCGCTGAAAATATGGATAGAGAACATGGCTATTTGTATATCAACGTAGGTGGGGGCAGTACGGAGTTGATCTTTTTTGTGAATGGCGAGTTGCGCTATAAGAAATCGGTGAATATTGGCACTATCCGCATCCTAAAAAAATTGGTCAACGAAAGCCATTGGAATGATTTAAAAGCCGATTTAAAAGCCCATGTTAAAAGCGATCTGCCATTAGTGGCCATTGGTTCCGGTGGGAATATCAATAAAGTGTTTTCACTTAGCAAAAAGAAAGAAGGCAAGCCACTTTCTTGGAATCTGCTTAAAATGTATTATGAAGGTTTTAAAAGCATATCGGTGGAAGAGCGGATACATCTTTATAGACTGCGCGAAGATCGCGCAGATGTGATTGTCCCCGCCTTGGAAATCTATTTGAATGTAATGCGCTGGGCGGACATTAAAAAGATCTACGTGCCAAAAATCGGCTTAGTGGAC
>PLSG01000134.1:3763-5726 GCA_003164155.1 Parachlamydiaceae bacterium
GTGTTTCTTTGCGATAAAAATTTTACAATTCAGCACTTTTTTTTAGGTGAGCTGTTGGCGGATCACTTTTAATTCCTTGCGACGCTCTGCGGAGACCGTGGGATACTCCATCTTAATTTCAGAGAATGCGTCGAGCACAATTTGGGAGACAATTAAGCGGGCATTTTGCTTATCGTCTGCCGGCACGATGTACCAAGGCACCTGCAGAGTGCTTGTTGCCTTCAGGCACTTCTCGTAAGCTTTTTCGTATGGCTTCCAATATTCCCTTTCATGGACGTCAGAAGAGTTGAATTTCCAGTTTTTATCGGGCTCTTCGATCCGCTCCAAGAAGCGTTTGCGCTGTTCCTCTTGTGAGAGGTGCAGGAAAATCTTAACAATGCGCGTGCGGTTGCGGTAGAGGTGCTCTTCAAAATCTACGATGGACTTGTAGCGCTCTTTCCAGAAGGTCTTCCCTTTGCTCAATTCTTCAGGAAGACCTTGGGTGCGTAGAATTTCAGGATGTACGCGAACTACCAGGACCTCTTCGTAGTATGAGCGATTGAAAATGCCAATCCGCCNNTGAAGATACCGATCCGCCCGCGTTCCGGCAAACGACACGTCGTCCGCCAGAGGAAGTCATGTTTGAGTTCCTCGGCACTTGGCTGTTTGAAACTGTAAACCTCGCAACCTTGAGGATTGACCCCGGACATGACATGGCGGATGGCTCCGTCCTTGCCGGCGGCGTCCATTCCCTGAAAGATCAACAGCAGGGCATAGTGGTTTGACGCGTAGTGGATGTGTTGCAGCGAACTCAATGCCGCTACATGCTTGCGCAGCAGCTTTTGGTAGTCTTTCTTAGTTTGGCAAAACGGTTGTACTTTCGTCGGCCAATCTTGGAGTTTGATCTTTTTCCCCGGCGGTACGCGGAAATCTTTGGAGTTGATCTTCATTTATATCTCCTTGAAAATGTAGTTTTATTAGTTTCAAACCTGCGCAATACCTTGTCCAGATTTTAAAAAATGCAGCCCGCGTCTGCTTTTTTTTAGATGCGTATCTTTCATGGATTTGTAGAAAGGCCTTTTTGGAAAATAGGTGCTTGTGGCGCCTAAGCAAATAAATTCCCACAATGCTATCTTGATGCTCTCCAATGATATCTTGGATATGTTTTGTGCGCTCGATAAATGTACCTAGGGGACAAGCCGATTGGCTGAAAACTGGTTCGAAAAATTCACAATTATATCTTAGCTTTTTGATGCTGATGCGCAGTTTATGCAGGGTTTTATCGTCGCTGTGCACATCAATGCAAGGCGCTATTTTCATAACCCTATGCAGGGCTTTTTGCAGCTTTGCTTTGGAAAATTTCTGCAAATTTTTGGCGGTTTTCTTGGTCTTTAGCCGTTCAAGGGATTTCATGAGGCGCGCGTAAGCTTTCGTGTCGAGCTTTGAAACCATCTGTTTTTGGGATTGTTCCCTTTGCCTAGTCAGTTTGGGGATAGAAGTTGCATCGATGTAAATAACTTGCAAAATGAATGCACCGAAAATATCGAGATCCCGCATTTTGCCAAGTATAGCTCCCCATTTCTCGAGGCGGGCTTGAATTTTTCTGGCTTTGGCTGGAAGTATCTTCTTGAATGTCGCCAGGGCTGCTCGGAGCCTTCGAATGGCTATACGCATTTCATGTACCGCCTCAGGATCTAGGTCGGAGCGGACAGCTGTCGCATTTTTCTTTAACTTCGCGATGTTAATGCGCAGGATTTGATTGGCTATTTCATTGAGTGCATCCATTGAATTCATCCGCTTGTATTAAATTATGCACCTCTTTCAGGGCATAGGCATCAACCTAAGAAAATCGTTAAAAGAACAACCATACAAATCAAGAGGAAGATTTTATTTGGAAAAGCACGTTTTAGCTCCAACAAAAGAGGATTGCTCATTTCCGAGAGCCCGCCTCGGGCGACCCAACGAAGCCCACAGTGACCGCAGC
>PLSG01000562.1 GCA_003164155.1 Parachlamydiaceae bacterium
GCGCATAAAGTTGCGATTTTATAGCGTGTTTTATTCAAATAAATTCAAGACAACTTCAGCAAATTGTTTGGTTTTTATTTATATCACAATAAAACTTATACAGCAAACCCTCTTTTAAATCAATTTATGACACATTTTTTTGACTTTTTTTAAAAATCACGCTAAATTTTATATCGCCTATCAGTGGTGAACATGGCCTTTTTTCATGTTTCGGTCACAGAACCTAGGAAATTNNCGTTAAAATTTCCTAGGTTCTGTGAGCGAAAAGCTTTCGCTGTACTGTCTGTACTGGTGAATACAGCCACTATACATCTCCCATCTCCCATCTCCAATGCACCCAGTGTAAACTAAAAAAAATTATTGATAGATATTTTATTTTTTAATATAAACCCGTAATTCTGCGGACGCCTTTCCTAATCCCCAATCGATGAACCGAAAATAAAGGCGTTCACAAAACATTTACAGGGCTTAATTTACAATCATTGCTTCCAGAGGAGAATATCATATGCGCAAGCATGTTTGGCTTCTTTTTGCGATTAGCTTTTCACTATCAGCCCTCAAGCAACCACTGCAAGCCGACTTCAACATGCCCACAGGATCTCCTCTGGCCGATACCAACGGAGAGCCCACATCGTATGTAGCGCAATGCGTCAGCGTCATCACCGGCGACTACGTCGAGTCGTCCCAAGACCTGGTCTTGCCAGGGCCAGAAACACTTGTCTTTGAAAGATTCTATTCCAGCGCCGACCACAGCAGCGGCAATTTAAAGAACGGCTGGAGGCATAACCAAAACAGCCAAATTGAAATTAACAAAAATTTGTCCGAATCGAAAGCCTACTACTTCGATTTGAATGGATCAGTCCTCAAATACGCTATGAAGCATGCAAATGCCCCGCAGAAATATATATTTGCCTTTAATCGCATCACTTCAGCCTGCGGCTTGACCAATCAACGCGGGCAGATCAGCGGCCGCACCAACCTCAAAAATCAATACATCTTGTGCGATACCAAAAGAGAGATATTAAAGGTCTTTTCGGGCGATGGCAACGAACGCTCTTTCGCCTACCACCACAAACACATCGAGCATGACCATGTGTACAAAGGGCAGATTAGCGGGGAAAGAAGGCCCAGCGGAAACCTTGTCCGCTACAATTACGATAAGAACAAAAAAATATCAGAAGTCCTATACCTCGGATCCAATCAGTCCGACTTGTTTAGCTCCATCAAATTCATTGAATACCCCGGAAGCCCCCAAAATCCCCACAAAATCGAAATCAAAGCCAATGACAACAAAACAGTCACTTACCTATTCCATACCATTGTAAGCTCGAAATACGACAAGAAAGACGGCATATATGACCGTCTATTGCTCTGCCAAGCCCACTCCCCGGATAAGCCCAGCGAATACTATAACTACACGGCCAAAAGCAACAATCCTGCAGAAGAGATCCTCTGCCGCAGGGAAAGGCCCGACAAGCGCTTTCTGGAAATCGACTATTACCGTGCGGGGAAAAATACCGTCGGCAACACTGAGGTCATCTTGGCCAGCCAGCAAGACTACCGGGAAAACCGAGTGAGGGAACTGCGCGCTCCGCTGGGAGGCGACGCCACGCCCATCGTGGCTCATCGCTTCATCTATCAAGCCTCGCTGAATACTAAGAATGCTCCCGTGCGCACCGGCGAAGGGCATGNNCAAAGAACACCGCATCGCTTCTGTGCAGAAGTTCAAAGGCACCGGCCCCTACCATCTGGCCTGCACGGAAAAGCTATATTGGGGGGAGGCGGGCTATTCCAACGAAGCGAATCTGCTCGGCAAATCCATTGAAGATGGCGCAGGCCGTACCTTTTTTTGCCGCAAGTACACCTACGATGACCATGGCAATATATTGATAGATAGGGTCTATGGCAGCATAACCGGCTCAAAGACAGCTCCCATAGCTATGGAATCCGTGAAATCCATAGAGGAATCAACCGATAGCTACGCCACCTACTACACCTATTCCAAAGACTTNNGATGCTTTCCCAAAAAGACGACTTCGGCAAAAGCATCTCCTATAGCTATAAACCCAAAACCGATTTGCTGATCAAGGAACTGGTCTATGAGGGATCAAGCATTCGGATCCGCCGTTTCATCGAACACGATGCGCATGGTGTGGCCATTAAAAAAATCGTCGACGACGGATCTACGGATGATCCACAAAATTTGACAGACGTCACGGAAAGGCGCATCTCCTACATCGCCACCAGGCAAGCGGCTCCAGGGGTCGGCCTTCCCGAAATCGAGGAGGAAAAGTACTTAGACCTGTCATCTGGAAACGAACGACTGCTCAAAAAAACGGTAAATTTCTATTCCGCCGACTGCAAAGTGATTCGACAAGACATCTACGATGCCGCCGACACCTTCTGCTATTCCCTCCACTGGGAATACAATGCCATGGGCAATTGCATCTTGAAAACCGATCCCCTGGGAAACACCATTGCCTGCAAATACGATCTCAATGGCAATAAGATCGAGGAAGTGGGCCCAGACTCCAGAATGTCGACTACTTATGTGTACGACCACATGGACCGGCTGGTCACTACCGAGGAGAAACACGACGACGGCACGCATCTGGTGATCACCAACACCTACGACTATCTGGGAAACAAGCTCTCTTCGACCGATCATTTCGGCAACCAAACAAACTACCAATACGACGACTTTGGGCGCCTGGTAAAAACGCTGCACCCCAGATTGGCCAACGAGAGGGGCAGCACCCCTCAGCCAAAGGAAAGCCTGGAATACGACCTTTTCGGCAACGTCATTTCCAGAGAAACCGCGCGTGGGCATAGAATCACGAGTACCTATAACATAAACGGATCTCCGCTTTCTGTGCACTATGCCGATGGCACCCAAGAGCATATGCGCTATGCTCTCAATGGATTGCTGAAGGAAAAAATTGCCACCACAGGCGCGCGCACGGTATATACCTACGACTACCAGTCGCGCCCCATCCGCGAAGAGGTGTACTCGGCCGACAACCGCCTCATGTGCACCCTATCTTCCACCTATAACGCCTTCCACCTCATTTCCCACTGCGATGGAGAAGGGCATGTCACGCGCTACGCCTATGACGGCGCCGGCCGAAAAATTCGCGTGGAAAAGGGCAGCAGCCTCCAAAAAATACGCTACGACAAACTGGGGCGCCTCTGCAAGACCAAAACCTATTATGGCTCTGCGCCCAATGAATTTAGCGTGTCACTCATTGAATACGACTTTATGGGGCGCACCACCGAAGAGCGGATCGAAGATGCCCAAGGAGCGCTCATCAAATTCTGTGAGACGTCNNATCAAACGCACGAGCTACACCTACGATGCTTGCGGCAACCGTCGACATGTGACCACACACACGTCTTCTGGCACAGCCACAGCTAAAATCTACTACGACTCTCACAAATTGCCCATAAAAGTCGTCGACGAGTTGGGGAATAAAACCTTAAATGCCTATGAATACAGCTACCGCAACGCCGAAGGGCAGGGTGTATTGAAGACTACGGTCACCGATCCGCTCGGACAGGTCACAGAAACAATCCTCAACGTCATGGGGAAGGTGGCCAAAATCGTCAGAAAAAATCCCTACGGAAAAGTCACCGCGGAAAAAACCCTTTGGTATGATGTCGACGGCAATCTGCGGCGCACCGTGGAAGCGGCCATCGACGCTGACACGGGTACAACCGCCCGTGAAGTCCTCACCGCCTGGAGCTATGATTCCTCGAATAGATTGGTCAAGCTGATCGAAGCCAAGGACTCTCCCGAGCAAAAAAGCACGTCCTATACCTATAATCTCCTGGGCCAAAAAGAGAGCATCAACAAGCCCGATGGGGTGAGCGTCTATTACACTTATGATGTCTTGGGGCGGCTAAATTCTTTCAAAGGGGGCGACGGCTCGTTTGCCTACCGCTACACCTATGACCGCAATAACCATCCCATCAAAATTAAAGACGAGCTTTCTGGTAAGTCCACCAGGTTGGCTTATAACGCCGACGATCAACTAGAGTCGGAGTGCCTGCAAACGGGCTTGACTATGAAGTATGCCTACGATCGGATGGGACGCCCCGTAAAAATGGAGCTGCCAGATGGCTCCAGCCTGCAATACGCCTATGACGCGGCATTTCTGCGCTGCGTCAAAAGGGTTGACCGCAAGGGCCTAGTCCAATACGCCCATCAATACCAGCAGTATGACCTCTCCGGCCGGGTGCTGGCGCAAGAAGGCATCGCCCAAGCAGGCTCTACGCACTATGCCTACGACCTAATGGGGAGGCTGACCTCCGCAAGTTCGCAGGCCAATGGCAAGCCTCTATGGGCCCAGCAGATCAGTGGCACAGGCGGGGGTTATGATGCCGCAGGCAATATCTTGGGATATGCCATCCAAGATGCCATGGGAAAGCTGGACTATCAGTTCGCGTATGACGACCTGCGTCAGCTCAAGCAGGAGGCGGGCGCGGTCAACCACACCTACACGCATGATTCGCTGAACAACCGGCTGCAAAAAGATGATGCCCATTATACGGTCAACGCCTTGAATCAGCTGCTCAGTGAATCTGACTACCAGTATACCTATGACAAAAACGGCAACCTCAAATCGAAAAATGGACCCCAGGGGGTGGTGGAATACGCCTACGACGCCCTCGACCGACTGATTGCCGTCATCGCTGGGCAGCGCAAAATCACCTACGCCTATGATGCCCTCAATCGCCGCCTCAGCAAGACCTTGCATGAAAAGCAAAGCTCCGGCTCAGTTTCAGGCTCTGACTCTGGCTGGAAACTGCTCAGCGACGTTCACTACCTCTATCAAGGCCAAAATGAGATCGGCGCCCTCGATGCCCTGCATGAGCGGGGGAAAATCCTCGAATTGCGCGTCCTCGGCCTCAGCCGAGGATCCGAAATCGGCGCAGCCGTGGCCCTGGAGCTCTATGGCAAAGTTTTCGCGCCCATCCACGACCAGATTGGCAATGTGGTAGGCCTGGTCGATGCCCAAACGGGAAGCATAGCCGAAGCGTATCGCTATTCCGCCTTTGGCGAAGAGCAGATCTTTGACGCTGAGGGTCAGCCCCTCGCGGAAACCGACGTGGGCAACCCGTGGCATTTTTCAAGTAAACGCCTTGATTCCGAATCCGGTTTCGTCTATTTTGGAAGGCGTTATTATGAAGCGCGCAATGGCAGATGGGTCACTCCTGATCCCTTGGGATTTGACGCTGGACCCAACTTATACGCCTACGTCTCCAACAAGCCTCTCACCCACTGCGACCTCTACGGTTTGGCGGAAACTGAGGGCAACAGGATACGCAATGGCAGCATGTGGGTCTGCCCAACCACCAAACCATTCTTTGTGGTGGGCACGCTAATTAATGATCTATGCCACCATTTGATTCCCNNAAGAGCTTCGGACGGGCCATGTGCGGCGAAGGGCTATCGTGGAAACCCGAATGGAGCGGTAAACACTCCAGTGTTTATAATGTGAATCAAGGCAACCGCGATGGAAATAAAAATGGCATAGCTGTGATCAATGGGGTGCTGAATCCTGAAGAAGCTGCCAAAAAGATGGGGGAAAACGTTTCAAATGCCCACGGCAATGCCCAAGTGGATGTTATTCACTTACAATCATATGGCTTCGTCAGTGATATTTTAGAGTGCGCCCTCGCAATGTGTGGATTTGAGACCAATAAAGTGCGCTTCGTGCGCGACTTCCTCAAAGCCAAGCTGGCCGATACCCCTGTGGGGGAGACATACAAGTTAATTTTGCACAGCAAAGCGGGCATCGTCTTTGGTCTCGCCCAAAAGTTTTTGACGAATGGAGAAAAAGCTAAGTTGGATATCGAAACATATGGCGCAGCCAAAATGATCACGGATAAAAGCTTTCATAGCACAGTAAATTATGTCAGTACAATGGACCCTGTTCCCTTCATCGGCGATAGCATCGGCGTCATGAGCGGTCTCAAGCGAAATGACGGAACTGTCAAGCTTTTGAGCCCTGAAGGCTTTACGCTCTTTGACCACGGCTTTGCTGGGTCAACGTATAGCGGCCAACTAAAAATAAATGGGGATAATTATATAGATTCTACAGGAGCAAATTATGCATCAGTACACAGGTAGACTGCTAGCAACATTAATATGCTTAATAAACACTAGTTGCTTCGCCTCCATCTCCTCTTCTTTTGACTATGCAGCAAGAACTAATGAAATTAAGAGTAAATTTATTAAACGTTATTCTTCAGCATATGGAATGTCAATAGGAGGATCTGGCGGTGCTATGATGTATGACCTTGAAAAAATAATCCTTCAATTTTCGTCAAAATGCAATCTTGAAATCGATCAAGCCAGAAAACTCTTGATAATAGGTGTCGAAGACATTTTAGCTGTAATAAACAAGGATAGGCTTTTACGACCTTATCTACGTGTATATCCATTTACAGGCTCCCAAATAGAATTTTCAATTGGATTTTTTAATAAAAACGGTGATTTTGTTGACTCCAATTACATT
>PLSG01000213.1 GCA_003164155.1 Parachlamydiaceae bacterium
TTTTTCAAGCTGGGATATAGCTTCGTTGCAATGTTTGAGCAGGCGTAGGCCAAGGGCTTGATCGTCTCCATGCCCCTTTGAAAGAAGCCTCAATCCAAGCAGATGAGAGGCCACCACTTGAGCTGCAAGAATTGCTTCTAGCGTACCCTGGGGATTGATCCCACACATGAGGGAACAAACACCTTCGACCTCTTCTTTTGAAATGCCGCTGCTTCCAAAATCATCACTTCCACAGAGTGCTTGTGCGGCTTCGTTAATTAGGATTTTAGCCGCGGCTTCCGATTCCACAGAAAAAGCCTTAACTAGATGCTTCAACTTTGCAGGGATTACGATTTGCATNNATTATGCCGTGCCTTCACGCCCAATAATTGCCGGCACTCCGAGATTTGTCTTTTAAAATAGCGTCCACGTTACCTAATCCTCGTTGAAGTTGACCAGGGCATTTTTATTGTCTTTATCCCTGGCATTCATCATCTTTTTGTATAGCTTAAGCCAATGCATGGATAGCTTTTTCTTAAACTAATTCATGATTTTGCATATCAAATTTAGTTACCAGTCAAAGTCGCCATCGAAAGCTTTTTTCTAATAAAATCTTCCATTTTTTCTATATGTTTTTCTAAGGCTCACGTCGTTTTCATCAGTACCTCTTTTTCTCCATTTTCTCGCCAGCAATCTTCTTGCTCAAAAGAGAGCGCATCTGCTTATTGTGCTTTTCTTTAAACTGTTTAACCCTAAACCTCTATAACTGGTTGTAGATTATCTTTTTTATTAAAGTTGATGTTATTGATCTGTCCTTGGTTGTGGTTATACTGGACATTTATCAGCTGTGCACCCTTTGTGCGGAACTTCTGGTAAGCGTCGAGGACCTGATGGCTAAAGTTAAACAGCTCTAACATCGATTTTGTGGCATAGTCTCCTGATGACTCTGCCATTCCTCGAACGTAGGTAATTGCGAATTGGCTTGCGAGAGCTGCTTCTATAGCATTTGTTGGTTCCAATGATTCTATCAAGTGCATAACCACTGTTACTTGTTCTTGCGTTGCCACAGCCTTTGCCTTAACGGGATTCCCATGGTAGTCCCACTTGTTGGGATTTTTCAACCGATAGGCTCCCTTTATGGCACCCTGGATGATCTGCCTGATAACTTCTTTATTCATTGGTTGCTTTTCAGTCTTTGATATACAATTCAATGGTACTGGATAGTAGATATCATCTAATCGCTTCTTCTTGGCCATGTCCACACTCGCTTATTTGATTTTTTCTGGTTTTTTGCTGCAATTCATTCATACTTCTGGCATCGATCATTTTTCCGATGATTTTTTCTTTTTTCTTGAATTGGGAGCTGCCGTTGCTGCCGATAGAAGGTCTGGATTTTCAGCTTTCTTCGATCGGCGCCTTGTCATTACTGCCGTTAGATATGGGCAAATTCTGAGTTTTCGCAAGTGTACCAGTGTCATTACTGCCGAATGAAAACGTTCGGCAGTAATGACGGTATGAAAAGGGCATATCTCAAGTTTTACTGTGTGTCTATCGGCTAAAATGGCATTAGCTAAAGAATGCGATTGAGAAATTTTACAATCCATGAACTTATGACAATTCATCATACTCAACATCTGGTCTCATCAATTTTGCGATTTTAGGATTAATGAAATAGCGAGTGGTGGGACGACCTGAACCCGGCCCAGTACTACGTACTTCATGCGACTGTATCCAATTTTCATCCTCCAGCCAGTCTAATGCCGCTAGCACTGCCCCATCTGTTGTCAAATACCTCCATTGATTGCGTCTTACATCACGTGCAGTGAAGCCCTCCAATAATCTGCTTTTACTGATCTTATCGGCAAGGGCTTGTGCCGACCGCAACCCATCATCAGCCAAAAGTCCATAACAACGCCTCGCATGTGATTCTAGGTATTCGCACCAGGACCTTGCACGCAGTGCTGATTTTGCCTTGACAGAACCTCTGCATTCAGATGTGGCGCAATCGACAAGGTGAAATATTAGTGCTAGAGACGGGAACAGCTTATCGTATTTCGCAAGGTGCTGTGCGATTAGAGGATTGTCTTCAGCAGGGAGTTGTTCCAAATGCATATTTCGCGACCACTCAATAAAAATGTTTTGAGCTTCTTCGTCAAATCGGAAATACGAGAACTTGGAATAATCATCAGCTGATGCGGCTCCCCAATCCAAGGGGTCGAAATCGGCAAGGACATCGAATGCTGAATAAGCCCTATTGCGAGCATCTTTGTTTAAGCTTCGATCACGCCACTCCCAGTCAGTTAGATCGGGATATACCAACACTTGGAAGCGTTGTAGCATACCATCATTCTCCAGAGAGTTTGCCGCTTGTTCAAGGTATCCCGTCAATTTGTCGGGCTGAATTCCGCCGAAAATGGATAAGCATAAATTTGGTATGGATATCGAACCGCGTCCAATGCGATCTGTATCAAAGCTAGAATCTCCATTCCATGCCTCTAAAAAGAAAGCTCTATCGCCCTCACGGCCAGCCTTGTCCCATGAGGTAAGTAGCCCCACAAGTTCATCTCGCAACACCAGCAACCCTGCTGGGTTCTCCTTTAGTAATTCACCTAATTTCTCGACCGTGGCATCATTCGATTTATAGCGCCGCAAGACTGGGGCTGTCTGTGCCTCTTGTTGATGACTTTTCAGTTCTTTGACGATACTTTCGATGTTCCCTTTTGCTTTTTTCGCCTCGATCTTAATGCGAGATTCAATAGCATCCTTCTTTAATGAAAATACCGTTCGATCCATTTCGTATGTCTGCATGGACGTACGATAAGATTCTTTTGCACGTGCAACCAAGCGAGCAAGTGGCTGCGTACCGGCCCCTGTGGCTGGTG
>PLSG01000075.1 GCA_003164155.1 Parachlamydiaceae bacterium
CTCGGGAAGTTCGATTCCCTTCATTCTCAAGCGATAACTTACTATGTGCGTGAGATAGAGCGAAGGGTCTGCTTTGAATAGTTCAATAGAGGGAGCAGCTTCTAATACCAGAGACATTTTTAAAAATAAAAACTTCAATAGTTGTTGATATCCAGGAGTTAGTGCTTCTGCACGATACGCGTGTTCGTATTGTAGCATTTCGAGGCTGCTGGTCAAAAGTTGCAAAGCTCTAGCTTGATCAGCCGCTGCACAAATATGCCGCTCTTGCCGTTTGCCTAGTCGATCCATTGGAGAGAGATGGCGATCAATGTGATGCAGGCTGGGCAATTTTTCACAGAGTTGTGAGACAACTTGAGTTAGCGGGCTAGCATAAAGTTCCTTTGTGCCAAAAAAAGAACTAGAAGAACTTGAAGGACTCGATGAGCTAGAGGATGAAGTTCTTGGCTGCATCACAGTCTGTAAACGAGAAGTTTTAGCTTTGGAGGCCACGGCCTTGCGGCTGCTACTTGCCAGAGCTTTGCTTTCCTTTTCCTTTGCCCTCGCTTTTTCTTCTGCTAAAGCTAAATCATCAAAGTACTTTATACCTCTAAGACTGCTATCTGAGGGAGGTTCGTCTATTTCATGCAGACCAGCAAATGCATGTGTATAAAGTTCCTCTAAAAGTTTGAAAGGAAGCCCAAAGAGCTCTTTTGAAAGCCTTTGAACGGTTTCTAGATTATGCATAGCTGTTCTTACAGGACTATTTAAAGAACTAAAAGTAGCATTTTTTGTGGGGAATTTAATTGGGGAGGAATTAAGCTCTTCGTCCAATACTAGTGTGATATCTTTTATTGTGCGATCGCTTTGAAAGAGACAAGCTATGCGCAGGCTTAAAAAGATTTTCTGAAAATGATTGGTCGATGCATGAGCAAGAGAATGATTTTCATTAATTGTCTCCTCTGCGATGGTTTTAATGGCAGATAATATAAAGAGAGTTATTCGATAAACAGAATTTTTTTTGTTGATATGCTCATTTTGCCAAAATTCTCCGTACATTTCACAATTTGAAGTGCACTGAATATCGAATGTTTTTTCTAGATTTTCTACAACTTTTACCACACATTTTTTTATGTCTTCGGCGAATTCTGCGGGCAATCCTATTAGAGTGGTAAGTTCTTTTTGAATATTTTCTAAAGTTTCGGATGAGGTTTTGCTTTCAGGTTCATTTTCTATTCCCAAAATGCTTGTGGTTTGTGCCTGTATGAAATCGAAAATTAGGGAGAGACATGTTTGATAGCATAAATTTTTTGTGGCCACGGCAGGGTAGTGCTGCCACTTGATCTGAATGTCCTTGAGTTCGGCTTCTAGTTGGTCTGTTAAATTATCGAATCGCAAATTTTGAAAGAGTTTCTTTAGAGCAAAACCAGGGTTATCGAGAAAGGAATCAAAATGACAATATGTCTTTAAACGATGTACTGCTTTTTGAGTGGCGACATCTAAAAAATTAAGAGGTGTTTTATGGGCAAGGATTTTTTTGATGGTGCGGATTTTGGATGGGTGATGAGCATGTGACTCGAAATTGCAAGAGATCTTTTGAAGCTGTTCTAAGGGAATTTGTATTTCTAATCTTGTCAGATCTCTTAAGACATTTTTGGAAAATTCCATTGCTCTTTCATGAAGTTCTCTTTCTGATGGTTCCATCAAGGGAAGAATCCCCCTTTTGCTTGTTCCTAATGATTCCCTATGAGAAGTTAAAGAAGCTTTTGCTTTATTAAAGTAAGAGCTTAAGAGGGGAAGTTGATGTTGGGATGCGAAAAAATGGATGATAGTGGTGATGTAACTGATCGTTGCTGTAGCGCGCGACTCAGCAAAGGGTGTTGCGCGAGAGGATATGGGTTGAGTATAGATTTCAGTTTCTGCAAATGCACAAAGAGGTTCTAAAGCCTCAAGATAGCACACAAGTTCTCCTACCTTTTCTTTGTGAATGCTTAGGCATTTCCCTGTAACTGGTCAGATCCCCCGGAGGNNGTGAATGCTTAGGCATTTCCCTAGGTTATTGAATGAGTTCACCAATTCGCTCCATTCTTTAGAGCGCAGTTTATGCGATCCTCGTTGCCATGTCTTATGGCATAATTTTTCAATGAAGACGTTGATATTTGAGGTGGCGCTTTTAATTTTATAAGCTGGAAGCTCCTTGAGCAGAGTGGCAAAAATGGCCAAGCAAGTGAAATCGGTAAATTGTTCTGGCGTTAAAAAAATGAGGTGCGCCTGTGTATCGATTTTATTTGCCATAAAAAATGGTTTTAAAGCTGAGAGGGCTTCTTTAATAAAGTCAGTTTTTTTTCCTGACGAAAGAAGTGGGGCGGCTTGTGCGTGTGGCTGAATTTCCTCTATTACTTCCTCAGCGAGAGAAGCTATTTCTTTTTGCAGCCTGGAAAGATTTTGGAGGTCTTGCATTCTTTTAAGCAGATTTTTATGCATTTCGGACAGAAAAGTAAGCGTCCTTATGGGTGAGGAGGGAATGGTTAATTCTGTAGATGATGCATTTTTAAAAGGCTCTTTATCGTTTCTCAGTTCTTCGTGTAAAACCAGTGCTTTTGAATCTTCCAATAAAGGATATTGTTCTACGACTTCTGCCTGCGCCATTAATTGTGCGTTTTTTTCTAACATTGTTGCCATGCGGTTTTTCAAAGACATAAGCTCTCTGGAGGCTAAGGGTGTCTTCTTTTCTGTTTTTTCAGCCTTTTGATCAATCCCTGCATGCGTTTTTCTTTTTTTTGGCTTTTTTTTGGNNACAAGAGAAGTTGAAGACGCTAAGGCGGGTAGGTTGTGGGTGACAGTATTTATTGCGATAGCCGTGGCTTCCATTTCTTTTAGTTCTGTTTTTTCAGCTTTGGCTTTTGCTTCTTTTTCTGCCGCCAGGATTTGCTCGAAATGATAGCGTAAGACTCCTGGATGGCACTTATCAGCAGATGCGGGATAACAGCCATTTTGCATGAGTAGCGCATGCGGCGATATTGCTGGTTCACTCCACTTTCTTATCCTCAATTCCGCTAATTCCCTGTGAGAGAAGGAGACCCCCAGCGAAGAAATGATTGTTTGCGCAGGGTCGACAGCTACTCTATGGCTAGATGACGAGTGGATGGGAGAGGGGACAAAAGAGGAAGAATCCGAAATGGTGCTCATTATAAAATACCTTGATATTGGAATAGATTAATAGAAGTAGTTTGCGTTGAAATTCTAATATAGATGCGTATTATATTTCAATCTAAAAACAGGAGGACAGCTTTAGGGCAATTATGGGTCTGATTCACTTGTACAACGAAAATTTTCGGTTAATCGATAGACACCGCTGCTTCTATCTTTCCCATCTTTTCCTANNATCCTGAAAATTTTACAGGATGGGTAAAGATGAGAAAAAAGATGGGAAGGATAAGAGATATGTATCTTGGGATAAACCATGTTCTCGGCTAACACTCTTGATCATGTTAAGAAACGGGGGTTGAATTTCGACCATGCCACACCGTAGCCGAAAGAGTCGATAGGCCTGCCAGACATGAGACCTAAAAAGGTCATGCCTGCTCTAATAAAGCGCTGCATAGGCGGTGTTTCGCTCGATCGAATTTTCTGACCGAAAAGGTGATCAAGACCTCAGATGAATTTTTTTACACGCGGTGATTTCTCAAGCTTAAATCGCACAAAAGCCGCTTGATCTGCTATCCAAGCAGTTGCATCTGAAGAGCTTAAACTGTTTAAATAGTCCATTTCCAATTTTTGCAATCGCTCGAAAACCGCCTTGCTTTTCCAATCCGTTTGTAACTTAGCTACTCGAAAAACCATCCTGACGAGATCGTGATTAAATGGCGTTTCTTGCTTGTGGGCTTTATCTGTGTGCAGTGTCATGTATTTTTCGAGAGCATTCACCTGCGTAAATTGCAGCCATAATTGGAAATCATGATCGATACCCTGCAAAGCTGTGGCTAAGGCCGTGGGTGTGGCTGGACGTGCTCGATCATAGGTTTTAGCAATGCGTGCATATACTAATGACGCATATATCGCGGTTTCAAAACTTTGCCAAGCGCAATGGCTGTGCAATTGCAATGGGTAATAGGGATAAGCCTCTTCCATCACTTTAATTCGCGGATCCGTTATCTTGGCATTTACCGTAGTAAGGAGTTTAGAGCGAAAGGCTTCATATTCGAAAGTGCTATTAGCAGAACGTTTATTTAAAAGGAGTTCTGCAGTGAGCTTTGATTTATCAATCACAAAAACTTGTAAGTGCTCATAAAGTGGAGGGATGTCCTCCTCACTATCACTTACATGACTCATTGTAGCAAAGAATTGTTAAGATTGTATAAATTGCCTCATCTTACCAGCTTTTTTTTTGGATCGTGCGATTATCTCTTCAATCAACCGTCTCAGAATTATAAAAATTCTTGAGGTTAATCTTGTCTATTGATATCTTTACTTGGCATGCAAGCCAACAATCATACTCACAATCCACACTTTCGAGTTGCGACCCAGCGCATAGATGCTAGAGAGCTTATTGATAATTTAAGCCGCGAAAATGGTGCACTTCGGACAGAAAACCAACAGCTGAAAAACCAAGTAGAATCTCTAAGTCTACAAGTAGAAACTCTGAATTCTTGGGCTCGTCAGTTTCAAGAAACTAACCTTCTGAACCAATTGAGTGCAGCCCTGCAATCCAATGCTGATCTGCGCTTGGAAATACAGACGCTCAAGGATGAAATTGCTCGCCTGAAAGGAACTCCAAAACGTCCAAAATTCCCCCCCAGCCTTCTTGATGGTCCTAACAGTGGACCTAATGGCGGAAAACCCAAGGGAGGCAAACCTGGTCGAGGAAAGCATCCTCGCCAAAAGAAGACTGGCCTCAATTTTCACAATATAGAGCGACTCAAACCTGATAATATCCCTGAAGGGGCCACTTGCAAAGGCACTCGTAAATATGATGTTCAAAACCTGATCTTAACAGCTTATAACACGCGGTATCTGATTGAGCGTTGGCGATTACCAGACGGAACATATATAGAGGGGCAATTGCCGTCACATGTTCGAGGTCACTACGGGAGCGAGCTAAGAGCATATGTGATCGAGCAGACACATTCTTGTCGCGTCACAGAAGAGCTCCTTTTGGCGCAGTTGCATAGGTGTAAAATTGCTATTTCTGATGGACAATTGCATGCAATGTTGACTGAAGGTCACGACAATTATCATGCCGAGAAATCCGAAATTTTAGAAGCAGGAATTGCATCTGGGCAGATCCAGACAGATGACGTAGGCACTCGTCATAGAGCTAAAAACTGCTATACCAATGTCATTTGCAGCGAATGTTTTGTCCATTTGACAACGACAGACAGTAAGAATCGAATCAATTTTTTCAAAATCTTAGCACAGGGCAGGAATGAATATCGCTTTAATCAGGATGCTTACGACTACCTTGCCGGCCATGAAAAAGCTGAAAAACTGATCCAGGCGCTCAGGCTAAGAAATGACCTCTTGATAATCACAGAGGATCCTGAAAAGGCATTTTTGGATGAATTTGGACATTTAAATGAAACTGAAGTCCGTTTATTGACCGAGGCGGGCTTATTTGCAAGTTTAATAGAACGTGGTGTGCCAAGGAACCTTGGTGTGCACAGCGATGATGCACCCCAGTTTGCAGTCTTCATCCAGTCGCTCTGCTGGTTACATGAAGAACGACATTACAGAAAACTCATCCCTGTGCATCCAGAAATGGCCGTCGAGATAGAGAAAATACGTGAATGCACATGGCAATTGTATAAAGACTTGAAGGCATATAAAGAAGCTCCCAGCGAGTTGGAACGAGAGCGAATCTCTAAAGCATTTGATAGCCTTTTCAAGCCAGAAAAGCCCACACCATACGAAGTTCTTAATCATCGACTGGCCTTGACGTTTGCCAAAAAGGATCGGCTTTTGCTTGTTTTAGAATGCCCAACGACGCCATTGCACAATAACCTTAGTGAAATTGGAGGCCGTGGGGCTAAGATCAAGAACAAGATATCAGGCGGTACACGCAGTGATGAAGGACGACGAGCTTGGGATACCTTTGGAAGTTTGAATCTCACCTGTCGCAGGCTCGGCATTTGCTTCTATGAGTATTTGATTGATCGTTTTCGCAAACTTAATGTAATTGCTCCCTTGGGTGACATTATTCGTTTACGTTCAAAGATAGTTAGCTCGCCTAATCCTATGTTCAACGAAGCTCTAGGAATGCTCTAGAATACTTCCTAATGCTATTTTTTTTTCGTGCGAAGACCTTTTCGGATTAAAGATCCCGGCAATTATCATCACTCCTCATACGTAAAGAGATTGCTAGCCAATGCTGAGCGGGGAGCTGGAGATGAGGTCACGTCATGAGCTAAAATATCTATAAGTAAGCTGATGCATCGATTCAAGCTCAGCTTAATCTGACTTGTCGTTTTGCATCCGACTTATTCTGCTATACACTCAAATTTAAGATAAGCTTAGCGCGTTCTTAGAGGTTTCTCCTCCACTTTATGAGCACTTAC
>PLSG01000455.1 GCA_003164155.1 Parachlamydiaceae bacterium
CGCACTCGCTGCGCTTAAGACGGGCCAAGGCTGGAGTTTGGGTGAGGCTTATTATACTTCAGGCAAGCCCATAAGGTTCTTTTCTGCGCAGGCTCCCCAAAATCCTGAAAAAGCTAAGGCTAAACGCCCTATTAGTGAACGCCAAGTGTTTGCTATAGGTGCCCTTGCTCTTGGTGCCTTCATGGTTTTAGGTAGATTGTTATCTCGACGCTCAAAAATATAGTTAGCCGCAACCCCATCACTGCCCCCATTCTGGGGCAGTATTTTTCTGGAGGTATCTCTCCTATCCCCGCACTATCTTAACCCAAACGAATCAAGAACGCGTAGCGGTCGCGACCGTCTGCTTCAATGGTTTTCAATAAGCGGCAGCTAGGGAAGCTCTTGTCTTGGTTAATAGACTCCCCTTGAATTAAAACTGTCTCATTACCGACTAAATCATATACGGAAATCTTATGAGTTGCATTCCAAGATGAAATTTTTGCTTTATGCTCCACTTTGAGAGCTTTCTCATGCAATTCTTTCCACTTCAACAAAATGGGCTCATGCGCATATTTTTTTTGAAAAGATTCTGGATTTTTCCATTGGTTCTGCCAAGCTTCCAAGGGAAGGCGATTAAAAAATTTTAACAGATCCATGAGATCCTTGGTTATCAAATCTTTAAAAATAGTAACCACCAAAGCCTTCGAAAATTTTTGACCAAATGGGATGACTTGAAATTCGCCCGGAGTATCAGGAAGTTTTACTTTTATTGNNTGAAAGTGATTGCGAAGAAGACGAGGAAGAAGACAAACTCGGCCTAAACACTGGAGTAGATGTTGACATAGAGGCAAAAGTTGTTCTAGGAGTAAACAAATGTTCTGGTGGCGATAAGCTACGTGTCGGGGCACAGATACCCGGTGGGGGCACAAACGGCGCTTTCAAATCTGCGGGTATGTCCCTAGATGAAGATGAGGAAGTAGTAGAAGCCTTGAGCTTTTTATTGAAAAGTTCATCCCTTGANNTCTTGAGGAAGCGCGACAGAAACTTCAGGCTTCCTTTTTCCTAAAGGTGATTCAACCAGTTTAATATTAGAAAATGGCGGCTTAGTTCCTCTCTCTTCTCCAGCGTTAACACAAACTCTTGTAGCCGGTACACTAGAAGAAGGTTGGAGTGAAGATAAAGATGAGCTTGAGGAAGAGAAGGAAGCGGAACTTGAAGATGAAGATGAGGAAGACAAAGATAAACTCAACGATGAACTAGAAGACAAAGAAGGTCTCGGTGTTGAAGATAGAGAAGGAGCTAACTGTGGGGCGTCATTCAAAACGTTTTTGAAAGTGGTGACATCGCGCAGGCGTTGCAACAAATACGATAGCGACTCATCTAAAATCACGGAAATTGCCTTAAATTCATCTGATAAAGGGTTTAGTTCAGTAAGCATGCTCTCCACACGGCAAGCCTCAAGGAAAAGTTGTTTCTGGTTTTGCAAAATGGCTAATGCATCATTTCCATTAAAATGGCTGTTTTTAGAAAAATAGTAATTTTTTATGCCATTTTTTTTCTGGACGATTTGTTTAATATGCTGCTGAGCTCTTGCATCGCTAATGTAGGAATAAAAACGCTTTATGCCTGAAATTCCCGCCCGCAGGGCGCGTGCCTGGGCTTGAATGGAAACGGCATCATTCCACCAACCGGCAAAATCAAAGACGCGCATTGCCCACTTCAAATTAAGTCCCACGCCACCAGCCTTCAAGGATAGAATGAAAATGGTGGGATGGTGTGGCACAGGCGCCCGCGTTCCAGCAGCCTCAAATGTTTTTACGATGTAATCGCGTTCGGCAAACGATTTATCCCCATGAAAAAACAGCGTTTGGGCTGATTTAAATTTTCTTTTTATAATCTCCTGAAGGGCCACACCGTGTTTGATCTGCGCAACCACTATTAAGAAGGGCTCTCCATGCGTGATGGCTTCAATCAAAGGATTGCTAGGGATATCGGCAAATAAAGTGGTTAAAAATCCAGAAGCCGCGATAAATTTGGCGATCTCAGCATCTTTAAAATTGGCCATCTTTTTTTGCATCCCCACTTCTTTCAAGCGGTAACACTTTTGCGTAAAGTCGGGATGAAAGATGGCATTTTCAATGCCCTTTTGGCCGGTACAGTTAACTTTTTTGGTGTTACAGAGCTTGTTTAAACGGGCATTTTGTGGTTCCGTCAACTTAAAAGGCACATCGATAGATTCTTTTTGCGGCAAATACAGCACTCCATCAACTGTCCAATCTTTTTGGATTAAAGGATCTTGAGTTTCATGTACGCAAAAAAGCCGTTGAAAAATCGCGCGCAAGTGCTCACGCGCGATAAATAAGCGGTTGAAATTTTTGACTAGTGACGTTTTTAAACGAGGTGTTAAAGGAGCTTTTTCACATAGCTTTGTAAGGCTCTTTTTCATGGTTGTCGAAAATGCCGCCTCCAGTTTTGATAAAGCCTTGACAAGGAGGCTAAAATCTATATGCGGGTTAGCTAATTGCATAAGCGAAACTGTTTCACGGTATTCATTGATAAATGGAGTTCCTGTTAACAACAGGCGATGAGCGCCCTTAAGTTGCAATTTTCTTGAAAATTCTAGCGCACACAGCGATCCATTTTTTTTTCCAATATTTACCATATCCCAGGCTTTGATATGGGTTTCATCGGTAATGACGGCCTGCCAAGGCAGGTTTTCAAGGGCTTCAATTATTTTAGCTTTGCTTGAAAAATCAACCTTTTTCTCCGATTTTTGAGCTTCGGTCGTGTTTAAAGAGCTCTCCGAAGCCACCACGATGCGCCATTGTGTAGACAAGCTAGGTTTTTGCAGCTCAAGTACAAATCGCGCGCGAGTCTGCGTTGTGCAGACTAAAACTTGTTCATACATATTTACTAGTAGTAAAGAGTCGTCCAACAACGCAGGTTCGCTCGGAACGGTTGAGGGTATTGAAATTCTGTTAAAAACCGCATTTGCAAAATCAGTGATGCATCTTAAACCTTGCAGGGTATTAAACATGGAAGAGGCTCTTGCACCAGCATCTAAGCTCTTTTTCAAGTCATCAATAGCTGGGCCTGCGCGCTTACAGCCCAACCCGGCGATTAAGGCATTTTTATAGCCCGTCAAACGTAGATGAGAAAAGTGTTTGTTAATTAATCCCACCAGATCCGATTCTTTTAACAGGGGCGCACTTAAGAGCCAAGCTGCCAGCCAAATGTTGCATGCTGTATTTTGGACATCCTTTTTCATAATGAGCTGTGCGTTCCATTGCGATATGACCGCTAATGACAACTCTGGCATAGCCTGCACTAATTTTCTAAAAAGATCGCGAGCTTCACTCAAGCGTTCATCTAGCACTTTTAGTTTCTTTTCCAGAACGTCCAGTTTTTTCATGACCTCCGTTATTTCGAGCAATTTTGTGCTGGATGAAGATGAGGAGCATGCAGAAGATGAAGATAGTGAAAGTGAAGAGGGCATTTCCTCTTTAGTTTTCAAAATTTTCTCTTTTTCCTGCTGTAACAACAGAATCTCGTTTTCCTGACTAGAAACAAATAAATTGAGGCCCTGACACAACTTATCTATATCCGGCGGTGACAAGGCTGATCTGCGGCTTAACAATGACTCAAATAGNNCATCTTTCCATTGTTCCACAAGACTGTTGGGAGCAATCACTAGCATTGGACGCCCGGCGCTATGTTGTTCCTGCTGCAGCTGCCGCATAAATTCTATCGCTTGTCTTGTTTTCCCAAGTCCCGGTGCCGAAGCCAAAATGCCTCCTAGACCCAACTTTGTTAAACTTAGCGCCCAAGCCACCGCGTTTTTCTGGTAATCTTTTAAAGAATCAGAAAATGGTATGGTAGCTGGATCGATCGGCTCTATTCTAGCGAGTAGGTCTGTTAAATGACTGGTGCTTTTGAAGAAATTAGAATCGGAAAGATTTTCAAAGTATTGCAAACACTTTTCGAGTCCTTTAGCGGCATCCAAGCAAAAGCTTCTAAGATCTGCTTCAAAAGGATTTTTTGGGGGAGCTAAAATCGAGCTGCCTGACTTAACTGAAAGTGTTCCAAAAAGCGCTGCTTCTTTTTCGTCAGCACCCTTTCCTTCCATCTCAGATATGAAGCCACTCTCTTCGACAAACTCCTCATAATCCTCGTCCATGTTTTGCAGATCATCTATAAAATCCGAAGGGTTGAATTGTGAGGATTTTTTAGAGGACTCCTTGCGAATTTTCCTTTCGCCTTCCTCACCCTCCTCATCTTCTTTTTTGGTTTTTCTTTCCGATTCAGTTTTTTCTTTACCAGTTTTTCTTTGGGATTGGGAAGCTTTGGGTTTATTAGAAATCCTAAGTTTGACCTGGCCTTCTTCAGCCTCATCCTCTTCTAAATCGGCATGCTCTTTGTCCACTTTTTCATGGCGCATAGAGGGAGCCGTTTTTTTTTGCAGAAAAGCACTCTCTTTGGGAGTGGTTAA
>PLSG01000302.1 GCA_003164155.1 Parachlamydiaceae bacterium
TCTTATCCGTGCAAAGCACATCCATGCTTCCCAGGTTTTGTATGGAGGCGAGCTGTTTGACTATGACTCGTTTAGCCGCCATGCGCTGAGCTCCCCGGGCAAGCGTTACTGAAATGATCATGGGAAGTAGTTCTGGAGTTAATCCGACGGCAAGCGCTACCGCAAAGATAAAGGATTCCAGCCATGGTCTGTGGAAGAAGACATTCACTAATAGGACAAACAACACCAAGAAGATTGTAAGGCGCATAATAAGCAACCCAAAGCTGCGAGTGCCCAGCGAGAACGCATTGGGAGGGGCCTTGGCAATAAGGCTGTCAGCAATATCCCCAAGCACTGTATGTGCACCGGTGCTGCAAACCAATACTTTTGCCGTTCCACTGACTACCGAAGTCCCCCTTAGCACAGTGTTGCTGGCTGATAGGATCTCGGCCTCATCTGGCAATTCGCCTGGTTTTTTCTCGACCGGATATGGCTCCCCAGTTAGCAGGGCCTGGTTCACAAAGAAGTCCTTGGCTTCAAATATGCGTCCATCGCCCGGGACCAGGTCCCCGGCGGCAAGTAGCACAATATCTCCGGGAACTAGCGCAGAAAGAGGAATTTCCTGAGCCTTTCCCTCTCGCAGCACCTGCGTGTGCACGGTCACAGATTGGCGTAACTTCTCAGCTTCTTTTCCGGCCTTGTATTCCTGAATAAAATCCAATGTGACGCTCATAAGTACAATGAGCGCAATAATGATAAAGCTAGTCACATCGCCGGTGAGGGCTGATATGGCACTGGCTATAAGCAAAATAATTACGAGTGGATTGTTAAACTTGACCAGCAACTGAAACAGCCATGCATTTCTTCGCTGAGGATGAAATAGATTGGAGCCATAATGCGCTAGGCGTTCAGTGGCTTCGCTGTTTGTCAACCCGTCTGGGGTGGCCTTATAGTTTTCCCATAAGGCCGCCAAATTCTGTTGCCAGAAGGTTGGTTCTTTGGCAAAAGGCAAATTGTGCATGTAAACCTAACTCATGGATTTTAGGGAAAATGTAAAGTCCATTCCTCGTTCAGCGAATTAAATTTAATATTTAGAATGTACTAGCGTTTCTTGTTTTTGCTCAGTAAAAACAATGTCATGTTTTCTGTCAATTTTTTAAGATCCCATTGTAAGATCCCATGGGGCATTTCCAAGATGGCGGGAAAACAAGCATTGGATTAGTGCGCTTTGACAATAGCCAATGCATCCCAGCTGGTGGTATAGCTTTGAGAACAACTCACTGCGCGAACTTTCCACAGCGGCTGTTTTTTTTGAGAAGGCACACCCATTGCTCCGTAAAACACCGTATGCTTGCCAAAGCGCGCATTTAGATTGTCTACAGTATGTGCAAGCTGTCTACTCTTTGGATCTTGAAATCCCAAAAACAAATCGGGTACAACCTCATTTTCAGGAATTAAATCCAAAAGGATAAGGCCGCATTTCTTATAGGACATTTTTTTCCTAAAAATACGTGCTAGGCATTTCTTGCTTATGCTCATAATAGTTGGCGTATCATTGGTAGGCACACCAAAAGGCGCTGTGGTGCTAAAAGTCTGGCGTGCCCCAGTTTGTGAATCGATTAACGCTTCAAGATACACACATACAGCTTGGGCACAGGAGTTTTGCGCGCGGAGCTTNNGCTTATGCCCAAATGAACGGGAATAGGTCATGCTTTTTTTAGGCTTGGTTTCTTCTAAAGGCAAACAACTAATGCCACGCAATTCCCATAGCATGCGTTCGCCGATCACCCCCATTTTTTTGCGAATAAAAGTAGGATCTGATTCGCGAAAATCCCAAGCGGTGCGAATTCCCACAGCCTTGAGCTTATCCCTCCAAGCACGACCTATCCCCCACACATCCTCAATGGGGTATTCCCGCAAGACGTCGGTTTGCAAAGCCAAGGAATCCAATACCACCAGCCCGTTGTCCCGCTCTTTTTTAGCCAGAGCATTGGCAACTTTGGCTAAGGTCTTGGTGGGAGCCACCCCTATGGAAGTAGGTATTCCGACCCACTGCTTGACGATGCTTCGCATGTGTTGGCAATGCAATATGATGTCCGCTTTATCCATTTCAGCAGGATATGTAATAAAAGCCTCGTCGACGGAGTAGATTTGGATGTCATGCGACAGCTCGGTTAAGATGTGCATGACGCGTTGTGACAGATCCCCATAGAGTGCATAATTCGATGAAAAAACTGCAATTCGTTGTTGACAGCAGAATTCTTTAATTTTGAAGAAAGGCTCCCCCATCTTGATTCCCAACTGCTTAGATTCTTGTGAGCGCGCGACTACACAACCATCGTTATTGGAGAGGACAATGACAGGACGTCCTACCAAAGAGGGATTAAAAACTCTTTCGCATGAAGCGTAAAAGTTATTGCAGTCCACCAAAGCAAATAAAGGCATGGTTTATCCTTAGTTATCCTTAGTTATCTTTGGCCCTACAAAGCATGAATGACACTTGTAACCACTCCCCAAATATGCAGCTCCATTTCCTGGGTAAGGTCGATAGGGGGATAGGCATCGTTTTCTGCCACCAGCAGTACTTTTTTTTCTGTGCGATATAAACGCTTAACAGTCATCTCACCATTTACAGAGGCAATGACAACTTTTCCATGCGCCGGTGAAAGGCTGCGATCCACAATTAAAATATCACCATGATGAATGCCCGCTTTAATCATTGAGTGGCCGGCCACTCTCAGAAAAAAAGTAGCTGCTGGCTTTTTGATCAGCAATTCGTTCAAGTCTAATTCATTTTCTATTTCATTTTCGGCCGGAGAAGGAAAACCTGCCGCTACCGAGGTTTGATAGAGGGGCAGTCGATAAAACTTATTTTGCACTAGCTTTAAAACATTTTCTACTTCGCTGACGGGAATGCGCACAGCTTTGGTTGGCTCCCCAAATTTTCCGCTGCCAGAAGGCCTGCCAGCTCCTAAGCGCGGTCCGCCTCTTCTTTGCATTTGAAATTCTCCTACGTTGTGGATATTATGATTAATGTACAGCAATCAAAGGTAAAACACTAGTCGGAATCATTCTTTTAACGCGGGAGGGAAGATGAAGAATCCATTCTCTCGTTCATCGAATTGAAAAAATTTTATCGCAAAGAAACCCATAAAGATCACAAATTTCGCAAAGAAGGAATAGGAAAAGATTTAAAAACAAAGAAGAAAATATTTTTTTCCTTCTCAATAAGTCGAGCTATGAAATGGCTGGCCTAAACTGGAC
>PLSG01000289.1 GCA_003164155.1 Parachlamydiaceae bacterium
TACGGCTCAATTCAAACCCCTAGGCACGGCCCCCATCATTTTATGCATTACAGATTACATTGGGCTTGTTCTCCTAAATCAGGTTCCTGCAGATTCACTAGCATCATGCTTGGTCAGACTTACACAAGAAAACAGCACAGGCGGGCTAGATCATGTATAGGAAATCATATAATCCTATGCACGATGAAGGTGTCATGTATAGTAAACAGGCATTTCGTATACATGACGCGTTTATCATGTATAGAAAATCGGAGTTTTCTATACATGAGCAGTTTATCATGTACTTATTTGCCCATTTTTACCCAGGAGTCCTTTGTTTTGAACCCACATCAAGCAGAAGATCAAATAGAGCATCATTCATGTAGTAATTCTCTTTTCCTTTCTTATGCTTAGAGAGAAGGCCAATCCTGATAAGCTCTTCCAAATATTTCATAGCTGTTATGCGCGTGACTTGCAACTCTTCCATAATAAAATCAATTTTCGTGTAAGGATGTCTAAAAATATTATTTAGAAGATCTTGACTATAAATTTTCGGTAGCTCTTCGCGCATCTTGTATTTATACTTCTGCATGAGGTCTCTCATACCTAAAATGAGACGCACTATTTGGCGAGAGGTTTGTTCTATCCCTTCTAACATGTATAAAATCCAGGCTTCCCATGCTTGCTGATCGCGGACAGCTTGAAGCAACCGATAATATTCATCTTTATTCTGATTGATGTAACGGGAAAGATAGAGGACAGGGGTATCCAACAGCCCTTTCTTCACAAGATAGAGGATATTGATAATGCGGCCCGTGCGGCCATTGCCATCGTAAAATGGGTGGATGCTTTCAAACTGATGATGAATAATCGCCATCTTGATCAGGGGATCGACATCGCTCAAAGTATCATCATTAATAAATTGTTCTAAATTGTTCATCAGCAAAATAATTTGGCTGCCATCTTGAGGAGGTCTATAGACGACTTCACCCGTTTGGTCATTTTTTAATACAATGCCTGGAAGCTTGCGAAAGCCGGCATTATTCTCTTCAAGTGTCTGTTGAATCTCTAGGATGTGGTTATTGATAAGTAGACCTGATTCCTTGACTTTCTGATATCCACTCCGAAGGGCAGCGACATAACTATACACTTCCTTAGCTGCAAAACTTGCAAATTGTTTTGCAGCAACGTCACTTTTATATAACTCGTCATGCGTGGTAATGATATTTTCAATCGCAGAGCTGTCTTTAGCTTCTTGAAGGGATAGAGTATTAATCAATATACTTTGGTTCGGAATAATGCCGGAGACCCCCTTCAACTCTGCAAGTGCCTGATGAGCCTTAGAGAGTTTTTTCAAAATAGGCTTAGTTTCTAACTCAATAGAAAGCGGCAGCATGGGAATGGAATAACTCATGTAACTCCTTTAATCTCTGATGTCATGTTTTTCCAATCAAATCTTAATAACGTAATCCTTATCTTGCAATGATAGATTCTGAATTAGCCTAAATAAGGCCAATTTCTGTATAATGCTAACTCTGGATGAAATTATGCAGGCCCGGTCGCAGTGGAATGGTCTAGCTCACACTATTTCTTCCGACTACTGGTATTTGACTCTAAAGCTAGTTAGAATTGCAAAAAAGAAAAACCCTCAAAAGCTTGCGCTAGAGAGGGTATAGATGAGTTGCCTAAAAGAGGAATCGAACCCCCGACCTTCGCATTACGAATGCGCTGCTCTACCAACTGAGCTATTTAGGCATGAAACATGGCATGTGGTCTATGGGAACAATTGTACATATTTGGCGATTTAAGTGGTAGAAGGAGTTGCATGAATGCCATTTTTGCAAGCCCATGAAATCTGATTCAAAAGCGCATACATAGTTGCAAGGCTCTTTTGTGCCTGATTGACTCCCTCTCGGAGAATCTGCAAACTCAACTCGGACTCCTTTTTATTCATATTGCCTCTGCAGTGCTTTTGGACGCTCTCATATAATCACACGCTGGTTATTTTAAAACTTTTTTGCTTCCGCATCTGGCAGCCATCGTTCGTGCTCTACAAGGTTTCGAAACTGAAATTCTCCTAATTTTTCATCCAATTCACAAGGAATTGTTTCGGCGGCAATGTAATGAAACCCAATAAACTCAATTCCTAAAGCCTTCGCAGCAGATTCAACGGACTTCAACTGGTCAATAGAATCATCCATAAATAAGATTTTGCAGGGCTTCCAACCAATTCTTCCAAGAAAAGCAATAAAAACCTCACCTTTCGGTTGATGGTTGGAGAATAGAACTCCGTTTTTGAATATTGGATAGTGGCTATTGTATGGATTGATCTCAGTCAAAATAATGGGATTTATTTGGTGAAATGCTGAAGAGAAGTCAATATTGAATTTTTTAAGCTGATTTAACCTCCAATCCTCGGAATTTACAATTTTTCCATATTCGCCTGTCTCCAATGCAGTAAAACCAATCACAGGGATCTTTTCCTTCTGCATGCGTTGAATAATAGAAGGAATAGCTCCATCCATTAGCTCTTCTTCCCCCTCCAGACCTATGATAGATTGGAGCCATTCTCTCCGTTTTGCCCCCAATACATGAAGAAATTTGCGCCTCAAATGCCTGCCACAAGGCTTAAGGGCAGCATCTTTTGGGGTAAGGATAGTGTAATCGATGTCGAATAGAACAAGCGAGTTCCTGTTGAGCAGACTAACTTCTTGTTCAAACTTTGAGAGATCCCTTACCTCAAAAATAACTCCATGCACAATTGTAAAGCATAAAATAAAAAATAAACAAATCGACAATACCTTCTTCATCATTTGGTTCCTCAGCTCTTACATTGCAACTTACCCAATAACTTCATCGTGTACTTGGCTGGCAAGGCCCGATCTCTTCCTGATAGGGAGGATAGGTGAATCTTTGATGAAATTATGAAAGTGCCCTTAATTTTTTTTGTTCCCGANNCTGGAAAAACATCGATATCATGCATCTTAAAAATATAGCAGAAACGGTAGTCTCCTTCACTCATTTTCATGCGTAGAAAAAAAACAGGGGGTCCATTCTCTCTCGTGCAGCGAATCTAAAAAATTTCAATGCAAAGAAACACAAAAAGAACGCAAAGAAGACTGGGGTCTGGCNNGACCCCAGTCTTCTGCGCTCTTTGCGTTAAAATTGCCCGAAAAGGGCCGAAAAGTCGCTCCACGAAGGAGCTATTTATAAAATCTTAGCAATCCTTTGTTATGCTGTCTATGCAAGTGACAGAGATGAGCACTTGCCTTAACACAAGGAGTTGATCCATGAAAAAAATTGTCGCGCAAATTTCATTTTCATTATTAGTTTTAACAGCAATGTTTGCTGATGCAGTCGAAAATTCTATTATTCCAATAATGGAAACATTTGAATGCATCGAGAATTTGCCTTCAAAAAAATTTACCAAGAATCATTTCAGTGAGATTACCCACGCTTTAGAAAAAAAAGACGAGAAGATAAGACTCGTTACCTACAACATGCTTTTCAACCTCTATGACCACAATCTCGATGAAGAAAATCGTTGGCCGAATCGTTTACCGCGCATTGTTGAGCTAATCAATGAAATGCAACCGGATATTATCAGCACTCAAGAACTCTATCCTACGCAAGTTCAAGATCTAGTCAGTCTGGTCGGAGATGATTTTTCTTTTTTTCCTGGCCCGAAAGATAAAGATGGGGAGAGCTACGGCATCTTTTATCGAACGGATCGCTTTGAGCTTTTATCCAGTAAAATTAACTACCCACTCACAATAGTGCAGCTCAAAGATCTTAAAACTGATAAAATCATCCATATTTTCAACACCCATATGCCTTTCTCCGATATTGAAAAACGAGAATCCCATGCGCATAAGATCTATCAAATTATTGAACCTATTGCCAAGGAGACGGCGGTCATTTTCACGGGTGACTTAAATACCTTTCCGGGAAGATTAGATCTTGCAGGTCTGCCCTTCTATGATGGCGATTACATTCACCGCATTCTCTCTAAAGGGTCATTGAAGAATTCGCATGAGCGGTCTTTGCTTGGGCACTTCGGACCTATCAGCACATTTACGAACAACAACTCCACTACCAGTACAAAGCCTTTTCAAGGCACGGGAACGCCTGGTATTATCTTAGATTATATTTATGTCTCAGAAAAGGTCACCGTTTTAACGCATGCGGTTGAGCTGGGCACGGTAGAGGGGCATTTCCCATCAGATCACATGCCCGTGCTTATCGATTTTTTAATCGATTAATCAATGAAAGTGCAGGTGCGAGGCGGCTCACCACGCCAGAAAGGCGCTGCGACTGCTGGACGATGGTTTGGCGCAGAGTTTCATCGCTGCCCCACACTTGCAGCTGCTGACGCGCCCGCGTGTCGGCCGTGTAGAGCACTTCGCGCCCAAAGGCCTCGGTGCCAGGCACCACTGCCCTTTTTCACAGGGAGAGGAACGCAAAAAATATTAAAGTCGTGTATACAAAAAGATGGAGAAAGAATACTGTAGGAGTTTTCAAGCATTATACATCAAAGCCAAGGAGCCAATGAGAAAAATGCCGGCAAATA
>PLSG01000296.1 GCA_003164155.1 Parachlamydiaceae bacterium
GGCGCGGCCAAATCCGCAAATTCTATCTTTACAGTGTACTACAGCTGAAGATCAGAGTAGACCGAAAGGATGAACAAAACCTAATTCACTGTGAGAAATTTTGTTAGGAGGTTTTTATGAGCTTTTCAATTGAACCATATGATGTCCACTCCATCCATAAAGAAGGGTTGAGTTCGCCATCAGAGTATGCGATAGGTAAATGGAACAACAAAAAAATTAAATCCATTGAATCGCTTTTAAATCCCCTCATTGCAAAGGTCAATGCACTCAGCATAATGGGAATTAACAACCAGTTATTACCTAATGAGAGCACGGCAGTAATTAACAAAATCAAGCAAACTTTAAGTGAACTAAAAGTCGAAAAGCCAGAAAATTATGCGGAAATAAAGCAAGGCGTACAAAGGAAGCTGGCAGAAATAGAGGCGCGCCTGGGCTGTTTAACGTCTCGGCCCCCTCTCCCTCAGGCAAGTCCTCCGGTGATCGAATCACATGTGAATAGGATGGCAGAAGGCCGAGCGGCAGAGAGGGGCAGTGATAGTGCCTCCACAAGTGAATTAAAATTTGAAGCAGAAACTAGGCAAAAAGCTAGAGAAGCTGGATTCAGCCCCGCAAGTGAGCTCGCAGAGATTACAGCTGGAGGGGTAAAGCAAATTCGCGTGTTGCCACAAGCTGATGATGCCACGGGTTTTGGAGGGGAGAACTGTGGTTTTCACGCCATAAAAAATGCGCTGATAGCTCTAAGAGCCCCCTCAGTGGAAGATACGTCGGCGTTGTTTAACGACAAAAAAATATTTTCGGCTTTTTATGACGCGTATTGTCGCCCCTTACTTGAGGGAAAAGAGGCAGGCAAACGAGATGCCAGCCCGCCGCTTGTTAGCGCTATCTTGGAGAACTTCCTCAAAGATGGCAACCCTCCTCCTGAACTTGCCGCCATCCAAAAATTGGCTGAGAGCTCCCCGGCTTTCGCTTTGCCGGTATTTAATACCACCACAAGCGATGGACTGTCCACTGGTGATCTAGTCATGTACATCATTGATGAACAAGGCTTTGAAAATGCACAAAAACTCTATAATTTTGCCAAGGCTACGGCCCCCTGCTCAATGGCTACGATCATCGGAAACCAAGAAACGAAGCATTGGTACACGCTTGTTTTTAGCAAAGCGCGCGATGGCACGGTAGTAGTCAAAGGCTGTGATTCCATGAACAACGACCATGCAATCTTGCGATCGCTTTCTCCCCTGCATAAGATGAGCAAGCTCCTTTTGGGATACATAAAAGAGCCTGAGTTGTTCATTAGGCAGGCGTATATTAATTCCACCGCCGATATATTGGAAAGAGAAGTAGGTTGGACAACCGATAAAGAAAGAAGCGAGCTACTTTTAGACAGCAAACCCAATGCAGACTTTACTAAAGACGGCCTTACAAATGGCAGTCCTAAAGAATTGAAATTGAGGCGACTTACAGAGGCTTTTGATTTCATGCACAGGCATGCCTGGTTTACTAGAATCGACGTTAAAACTCAAGGCTATGTCGCCAATGTAGAAACGTTGCTGGCTTTTTATGCTGAAAATTTGGGGGGCGAGGATGTTCAAAAAGCAAAAATGCGGGATATGCTGGCCATCTTGCAAGGTGAAAGGCCCCATGATTGCATTCAAAAGATGGTCGAAGCAGCTGAGGCTTATGCCAAGTCCCAAGAAGAGCCGCTCAAAAAAATAGGGCTTGAACAAGCTTTTCAAAATACAATGCTCCTCATAGAAGGCGTCAAAAGTATGTTGATCGAGCTTCCTGAAATTGCAAAGCTAACCTCGACGGACGAACGCAATAGACAATTTAATAAAGAAACCGCAGAAAAAACTGGCAATGCCCTTGGAGCGGAAGGCGTTTTGTTCGTAGGAAAAACGCCTGCAGAGGTTCATCAGGGCGTAATGGAGAAAATAAACACCTTTCTACGCACCTTTCAAAGCAGCCAAAGTGCTGAAAAATTCCCCAATTTTTGTAAAGAAGTAGGTGGAGGATGTTTAACCGGCAAGCTGATGAATGTCATAAACTTTGCCACTGCGCGCGAATTAGGAGAAATCAAGGTGGAGAGGGAGGATCCTTATATGGCAGCAGCCTTTGCAATTTCACAAATGATTGAGAATGACCCTCTGCTCACCAGCCGCGAAACCATCACTGTCGATGACTTTAGCGCTGCCGACAGGCAACGCAGATTAGCAGAGAGCTTCTCAAACTTCTGCCATATCAACCCACAGGTAGTAGAGCCCAACGACCATAAGAAGAATTTCTTGGCCTATTTGGAAGAGCTGAATCTGATTGCGAGCCCTTTCTCGGTAGATTGGGATGCTGTCGTGCCAAATTTAGTGAGGCATCCTTCTTTCGCGACAATGCTAGAAAAAGCTAAAATGTTTTTATGAGTTGTAAATATAACTGAGCAGTGGGCTTCACCCATATCGCTCCTCCGGAGCTTAGGACATAGCGAACAGTGAACCTACCCTCAGACCTACTGACGGCTATGCTTATCTTTTGGATCAAAATTTCGTCAACTGCAACCGTTTCTCCTCTCCCCATCATACCCATCTTTTTTATCCTTTCCATCCTGTGAAAAATTTACAGAAGAGATAACTACTCATTGACCGAAAGTTCCCCTGATGCTCCATCATTTTGCGGGATATATGGGGATCTTGCAGCAAATTCGGCAGATTGCGTCTTATGCGAAATGCCACACAGATATCTTCTAGCAATGCAGCGCGTATAATGCAGCCGCCTCTCCAAATCAGCGGTACGGATTCTAAATCGATTTGATACTTGTATTTATCAGAGGCTACCGCTAAAAGAGCTAGGCCCTGCGCGTATGTGATGATCATCGCAGCATAAAGCGCACTGTGCAGTTGTTTAAGGAACGTGCTGCGCTCGCTATTCAAGCGCTTTATTGATCCACCTGGCATAATGCTCGGACCGTGCCAAGCACCTTCTTCGCCACCCGAAACTCCAACTCCCAGGAACTGGATGCCTTGTGCTGCCAATACCTATTTCATATTGTTGATTTGGTTGTTTATTAGTCATTGTTTTTCTCTATTTCGTCTTTTTTTGTATGGCTTGGTTGCTTTTGATCTAATCCCATAGTCAATGCTGTCATTCCCGCAAGACCTCCCAGTTGCATCGTTTCGATGGCCGAGCTTGGGACAATGACAATAGTAGAGTTCTCTTTTAATCCTTCATAAAGCATGTTCATAGCCCTTAAATGCAATGCCACAGGATTGTTGATATAGGTTTTAGCCGCTTCGCCAAATTTTTCTGCCACTTGCCGCTCTGAATCTCCAAGAATGACCCGCGCTTGACGCTCTCTTTCCGCCTGTGCTTGCATTGACATGGCATCTTCCAAAGCGGGTGGAATCAGGACATCTTTGACTTCGACAGATATGACATTGATTCCCCAGGGCTCGGTCCTTTCATCGATGATGATTTGCAGTTCTTTGCTAATTTTGCTTCGTCCTTCGAGCATGTCAGAAAGCATCGTTTTGCCAATCACATCGCGCAGGGCTGTTTGCGATGCCCACCCAATGGCACCTTTGTAATCAGCTACTTCGAGGGCGGCCTTTTTAGGATCGACTACCTTCCAAAATAGGACCGCAACGACATCGACAGGCACCGTATCTTTGGTAAGAGTTTTTTCAGCTTTGAACGAACTCGTAATGACCCGGATGTCTATCCAGAAAGGTACTGTATCGATAATCGGAATAATGAAAAATAATCCAGGCCCCCTTAATGCATGAAAATGGCCCAGTCGTAAAACGACGGCTCTGTCCCACTGATTTGCAATATTGATTGAGGCTGAAACGACGTATGCCAGGAAAAAAGTAAAGGCAAAGACAAAGTAGCTTGCGTAGCCTTCATAACTTATTTGCATGGTATATGCTAGTATTGCACCAATGAATAAAATCACGAAGAATGCTAGCATGGAAAATGAGCTTTTGTTCATATTAATTTCCTTTTGTTTTATTTCTAAGAATTTCTTTCCCTGCCTGCCTATATGTTAGAGCTTAACTCATTTGTGCGAACTTCATAGTCATAATGTGTGGTCATGGATTAAGGTTTAGGTGCTTTTTTGTCGTCAGCTTTTGGTTCGGTTTTATCTTTTGGCTTTGGATCAACTTTTTTTTCAGGAAGTTCGGCATCAATATGGCCTGGACCGCTGATATAGATATCAAGATCATCTTTGTCCATATGCATGTGGATGTAGTTCTCGCCCGAACCACTCTTCGATGGCTCCGCAATTGATGGCTCCGCAATTTTAGACTTGGCATCAGGC
>PLSG01000545.1 GCA_003164155.1 Parachlamydiaceae bacterium
CCTTTGGCAAAACAGCGCAGGAAGTGCGCGCCGAGGGTACGCCTGAAAAGCTTGTGCCGCACCGCACTTTCCAAGGCAATCGCCCGTCGAGCACCATCTTATTGGAGCGCTTGACTCCAGCAGCATTGGGAAAGCTCGTCGCCTTATACGAACACAGTGTCTTCACTCAAGGGGCATTGTGGAATATTGACGCATTTGACCAATGGGGAGTTGAATTGGGAAAGGTGCTGGCCGCGCGCATTATCCCCGAACTGGAAAACCTGGCTGAACCCTCCTTTGCACATGATAGCTCGACCAACGCGCTCATCCGCCNNTTTGTGTTCTCTGCGTTTTTTTGCGGTCATTAGTGGAGCTCACAGAACGCTATCACTTAAACCAAAGTTACTCATCTGATCGGGTGGGAGGTTGGCGCAGAGTTTTTTTGCCAGACTGGATCTTTTTGTCTTCCATCATTTTCTGCTTTTGCTTTCTAGTGCGCCGTTGCTTTTGACGGCGGATTTTTTCGACAGCCTGCTGCTTCTTACTTTTTTCCTTCAAGACAGATTCCTCAATGATCTCGCACAGCTTGCGGCGCGCCAAAAATCTATTCATCTCGCGCGAGCGGTTTTGCTGACACTTGATTTCAATACCCGTTGGAATGTGCTTAAGATATACGCAAGACGAAGTCTTATTGATTTTTTGTCCACCTTTTCCCGATCCCAAGATAAACTTCTCGATCAGGTCCTGCTCGGCCACACCGAGGTCTTGCAGCCGTTTGCTGAGCTGATCCAGCTTTTCTTTAGTTACCGACATGATTTTGCCTAAAGGTTTTAGGATCTGAGCTGTGGCGGTTTTACCACGTTCTATTTCTGCCAATCAAGGCTCGCGCCAGCGTTCCGCCATCGATGTAATCTAGAGAGCTGCCCATGGGCAGGCCAAAAGCTAAACGAGATACCTGTACGCCAAAGGGTTCCAATTCCCGTTTCAAGTACAGAGCCGTGGCATCGCCTTCTAACGTGGAATCCAAGGCTATCACTACTTCTTGTATAGAAGCTCGGGCTATGCGCTTTTTAAGCTGGTCGATGCTGAGTTTATCGGGCCCTTTTCCGTCCATAGGCGATAATACGCCGCCCAACACGTGATACAGCCCTTTATACTCATGCGTCGATTCAATAGCAAACACATCGCGCGCCGAAGCCACGACACAAAGCACGTCTGGCAAACGCAATGGGCTCTCACAAAAGGCACATGTGTCCACCTCTCTCAAGCAGCCACATCCCGCACAATATTTCAATTTAGCATGAATTTCCCGCATGACGTCGGCCATTTCATGCAGTTGGGAGGGATTCCAGTTTAATAGATTAAAAGCAAAGCGCTCAGCGCTTTTTGAACCCACACCGGGCAGCTTTTTTAAGACTTGAATGAGTTTTATTAGATGGGGAGGATACTGCATAATTTGTATAACTTGGGTGTAATGCGTCAGATCCCCAAATTAAAGGGGATCTGACAAAGAATCTGTCTAGCGCACGATCTCTTCTGGTTTGAAGAAGAAATCAATTTCAGTTTTAGCTGATTCTTGACTATCAGATCCGTGCACGCTATTGGCCGTCACCGACTTAGCAAAATCTGCGCGAATCGTTCCAGGAGCTGCTTTTTTGGGATCAGTCGCACCCATCAACTCTCTATTCTTGGCTACCGCATTTTCTCCTTTGAGCACAATCAATACTACAGGACCGGATGTCATAAACTTCACCAGATCGCTGTAGAAGGGACGCTGCTTATGTTCTGCGTAGAACTTTGCGGCTTGATCAGGCGTTAGCTTGATCAGCTTGGCGCCAGCCACTTGCAATCCATTCTTTTCAAAACGGGCGATGATCTCGCCAATGTGATTGCCAGCGACTGCATCGGGCTTAATGATCGACAAGGTCTGTTCGACCTTTTTTGTCGTTTCATTGGGCTTTGTCGTTGGATTTGCCGCCCAAGCGGAAGTTGCCAGCAATGGACAGGCCAGAGCGAGCAAGGTTCCCAATAAAAGTTTTTTCATGATAAAAAAGCTCCTGTTTTAGTGCATGCAGCAGGAAGGCTTACTGCACGAATTATTCGAACTAGCTAAGCGCATTTTGCCAAAATTCTCTTCTGGCTTAAAGAAGAAAGCGATTTCAGTTTTGGCTGTTTCTGGAGCATCGGATCCATGCACCGCATTGTGGTCAATGCTTTGGGCCAAATCAGCGCGAATAGTGCCGGGTTCAGCTTTTTTAGGATCTGTAGCACCCATTAGCTCGCGATTTTTCGCAATCGCATTGTCCCCTTCTAATACCAACACGACAACAGGACCTGAGCTGATAAAGGAAACTAGATCGTTGTAGAAAGGACGTGCGCTATGTACCGCGTAAAAGCTTTGCGCCTGGGCTTTGCTAAGATGCTGCATTCTAGAAGCTACTACGCGCAAGCCGGCTTTTTCAAAGCGGGCAATGATGTTGCCGACATGATTCTTGCTGACGGCATCGGGCTTGATAATAGATAGAGTTTGTTCTAACGCCATGTTTTTTTCCTTTGCATTAAGGGTTTTATAGAAAACATCCAGAATACTCCATTTGGAGAAAAGGAGAAAGCAAAAAATCTAAGCTTGTTCAGGGGAAATGGCCTGGATCACCTTTTCGGACTGCACATGGAGGGAAATTTATCGCAAAGAAACACACAAAGATCACAAGGGATCCTAAGAAGAAAAAAGATAACCCTATCCTTTCCCTTAAACTCACCTATATATTTTTATCGCAAAGAAACACGCAGAGGACGCAAAGAAGGAAAAGGAATAGGAAAATATTTATCTTGCTTCATTTTTTTGCTTCTTTGTGTCCTTTGCGTCCTCTGTGTGTTTCTTTGTGATAAAAATTTTAAAATGCGGTGCAGGAAGGGATAACCCTATCCTTTCCTTTAAACTCATCTATCTATTTCTATCGCAAAGAAACACCCAAAGATCACAAAACGTTAACACAAAATTAACACTAAGCACATTGACAGAAAACATTCTATCTGCTAATTTTATTTGAAATTTACTTTAGAATTTACTTAATAATACCATCCAAGGGATCCAAATGTCAGCCTTAAATGCTATTCATTGTTCAGAAATCGAGCTTGCTCCACTAGGTGATAAACGCACGCCTATCAGAAAACAGGAAACTTCCACTCAAGAACAAAAAATCCAAGCCACGGCACAATCGGCATTGTCAAATGCCGGCAGGCTATGCATGCACGCTAGTTGTTTAGTGGGCAATGCGCTGTGGGAAGGAACCGTATATGTGGCGGTTAGGTTGGAATATTTAACTAAAGAAACCCTCAAAGTCACCTTGGTCGCGGCGGGCATTTTTTGCGCAGTCACTTATATTTTCCCTAGTTCAGCGATGGCCTTAACGGCTATTTTAGTTGCGCCAGTTTTTGAAGAAATTATCTTTCGAGGGATATTGTTGACTAGCGTACACCATTTTCAAAAGACAATAAATCTTTGCCGTGAAGATTTTTGGGGGCATACACTTAACGCTGCCGACCACAAGAGCCAAGAAGTTTTTCGCGTAAGGTTGACCGCCGTTATATTTGGCCTCGCACATGCTTTCAATCCGCATAGCTCATTGGCTTTAAAGGCCTTGCAGATATCTGTAGCAACGGTTGGAGGGTTAACTTATGGGTATCTTAAAGAACGCAAGCATTCGCTCGTGCTTCCCATTCTAGGACACTCCTTCAGCAATGCTATTGCTGTAGGCATAGGCCATATCCCCGATAATTGGGCATTCGGTGGGCTGGCGGTATTTTTTGCAAATGAATTTGCGTGGTATAAATATGCCACTCGCCCAGACAATGCCCTACCAAAAGCTGTCTAAGACCAGAAAAACATTTAACGCGCATCCTGGCCAGGCAGATTTCCAAGGAAATCTTACACATCTTTATGAGGGCTTAACAAGGATGCGTTAGCATAAGTTACACCTACCAAAGAATACTACAAGGAGAAAATATGATAGGGGCTGTAAAAAATCTTTACCACACACAAGACTTAAATGGCGAATTTTTGGTTAAGCCTTTGAAAGCTTTCCATAGTTTTTTTGCTAGCAAACTGGAAAAGAGCTCTGGCTTGGCTAAAGCTGCCTGGCTAGTAGCGCAGGTAGCGACCGGAATTTTCGCCTACCCGACCTTTGGCGCGTTAGCGGCATTGGGCATGGCTATTAAATTAAGCGGTGTTCCTGGCCTCAGAGCACACAACCTATTCCAAAGAGGACACGTTGAAAGTGTGGCACGGATAGCTAAGCTCAACACTTCAACAAAAGGTGGCGGAGGTTCTTCTCTATCTACAACTAAAGTTCCAGTCGATGTATTTACATTCGGCGTGAAAGATGCCGCTAAGCAATGCGAAGCCATAAACAAACGCATAGATGTGCTTACCGAGCAATTCCAAAAAATCTACGTTAGCGATTCATATGACATTAGCAAATCCAGCGACCTCTTTTGCGTTGAGTTAAACCGCTACCTCTAAGCAATTAGCCAAAGAACTTCACGCTCTCACCTGGCTTTTCAGCGGGGTAGAACCCCGCTGAGAGCGCATTCACGAACTTGAAAGCCAAAAAGAAAAAATTAAAGAATAGAAAGCAAAATTATTTTTTGAGAGGTTTAAAACGACTTTCAGCGGAACCCCTGGTGGTCATGCCCACCTCGACGATTAAAAGAAATTTTAAGACAAGTCTGCGGATGATGTATTGCCGAATCACTATGCCCCTCTGTAGCTAATTCATTCATTTGAATAGTTAAAGCACAAACGTCAGAATCATCAACATCTTTAGATATAGTATAAGGCGCTTTGGATAGATTATGAGGCAATTCTGAGTGAATGTCTTCAGGCAAAAATCTATGCGCCAATTGCTCTTTGGATGTATACTCACTGTTGTTTTTTACTTCACTTTCATCCTCTCTTTCTGTTTTGCCATCTTCCGGATGGGCAGCTTTTAACTTCTTTAAAAAGGGATGAGCGGCATGAGCATCGTCGGCTGAAAAATCAAGAGGAGCAGGCTTTTCAGTAGGTCTAAGAAGATCATGCTGAGCAGTTTTTCGCTTTCCGTTAACACCCAAGATTGCCGGTCTAGATTGATTTATCTTATGCACTGAAGCAAATGCAAGAGCTGTAGGGAAATCGAATTGCGTTACCCAGTTATTTGTAGAAGAAAAAGATGGCATAGGAAACAGTGTGGATGTTGAATGAGGCGAAGAGGAGGATGAAGAGCTTGGCTGCGCGAAAAGAAGGGAAGACAATGAGCTAGTCATAATAATAACCTCTCTTTTGAATTCAATTTACTAATGATTACCATCAGGGAACAACAGCTATTCTAACATAAATAGATCTAGTACACTGTAAGCATCAAAATTGAAGGTAAAATCATTTTATTCACCCCCGAATGGGGGTTAGGGCATGTAGCCCAGGGCAAGCGAAGCGCAGCCCTGGGAAAGCAATGATGAATATTGTACCCCTGAAAGGGGTACGGGCTGTGTTATAATGAGGATAGCTTTTGCCACATCCGCACTATACGCACCTACACCATTCCTTCAACATTCTTTAAATGCAGCCCGCACCCCTTTCAGGGGTGCATAATTTAATTTCAGCCTACCCAGGGCTGCGCTTCGCTTGCCCTGGGCTACATGCCCCCACCCCCATTCGGGGGTGAAGAATAGGATGCTTCCATCCTCAATTTTAATAATTATAGTGTACTACGCATTCTTTATTTACACTGCTGGCATCGTGCCCGATGAAGGCTTACAAGTAAAGTATAATTTGTCCCCGATAAGCATTTTTTCTAAATGTGCTATATGCAATCGAGTTCATACAATTTTTGATCGAAACTGTGCTAAGATGACATTAATCATTGTAAATGAGATCGCCCTGTCATTTAATCCAAGACCTCTGCTTGGGCAGCCAGCTGTTTCCAGCGCCTTTCGAATTGGTCAGCGGTGAGGGGCTCGGCTTTGGTATTTTGAGTACCCTTGAATACCAAGCCCTGAAAAGCTATCGGTGGATAAATCTTTTTCAAGGCTTCCTCCACGTTTTTTACGTAATCTTCCTTGTCGTCGATGAAGACGATTTTGCTCGGATAGGAGCTATTTTTTTTCAAGAATGCCACGAGCAAATCCCCTTTGGAGACCTGCGGTCCATTGGCAAATAAAATGCCGTTTTGGTATAGGGAATAATTGCCGCGGTATGCGGGCAATTGATTGAAAATGATCTTCACGTTGTGCAGCGCACTGACTGCAAAGTCAATCCCCACACGGCTTAACTGGTCGACTTTCCACTTCTGCATACTTTTCACGGACCCCAAATTCCCGGTCAAACCCGCCGTCAATGCCATTATGGGAATACCGCTTTGAGAAAGCTCTTGTAAAAACTTCGGGGTGTTGGAGTCGATTAGAACATACTCGGAGTCGATCAGCATGAGGTTCAAAAAGATATCTCGCTTTTCATCGGACAGCGATGCCATAACCGCTTTGGCGATCCCCTTATACTTCTGGATATTGTCCATTTGGAAGGCGGGATCTTTAGGCTGCACCAAGACCATATCTATGTCAAAGATGGCGAGCGTCGAATAGTCAGCGCCTTTAAAATAGGGCATGACCTCGGCCATCGTGTTCACCTGATTGATTTGCGCCAGGCACGTGTGAGAGCAAAAAAGCATGCAGACACCGATATATAAAAGACATTTATGGGTTGATAACATTAGGGCACTCCTTAAGTAACTGGTCCGATCCCCCGAAGAAACTGTGGAAGATCTGACAAAATTTGTATAAAACCTGCATTTGGGGGTGGGGGCACGTAGGGCCCATGGCTAGGGGTGCGATTTGTCGGAAAAACAGATCTATCCTTTTTATCTTTTTCATCCATTTTTAAGAGGGATGTGGTGCTGGACTATTCACCATACAGCACGCTTACAGCGTGCAGAATTTCGCTCTGTTCACCTAGGGCGATGCCCTAGGCTAATATGAGAAAGGCCTTCAGCCTTTTAGGATGTCTCATGATCATGCTTCCATTACTCTTCATAAAAGGCTGAAGGCCTTTCTCATACTAGCCTAGGGCATCGCCCTAGGTTAGCTGAGCGAAATTCCGCACGCTGTAGGCGTGCTGTATGGTGAATAATTCAGCACCATAGCCCTCTTAAAAACAATAAATCGCACACCCTAGCCCACAGAAACTTAGATTACTCCGCTGGTGAGGCTGGAGTGGACAATTTTTCTACCACGTATTCTAGGCCATTAACGAAGAAGATAGCCCCAATGCCACCTATACCTCCTTTTATTTTGCGGAAATGCTTGCCGCCTCTAGCTGCCTTGACTTTAACGTCAGCCAACGCATCGGTATTTGCCTCGAATGCCTTGTTCGCTTTATGTCTTACTAAACTTGTATCCCTCCATATTCTGTTCCCAGTGCGTTTGAGTACACCATGTTTATGCTCAGCTAATTCAAGGGCGTTTTCATGCGCATAATCTGCATGTATTAGGTTAGCAGAAGTTTCTCCAAATTTCAAAAGAGATGAGGAATAAAGGCGTTCTGCCTCAAGCCCTGCTCCAAGACTTGCCAAGGCATAACCGGTCGCCCCGATCACTCCTGTATGCACCACATCGGATACCGTGGGAACAAAAGCGGAAAAGTCAATTGAGCTGGAACTGATCGTGCTTCGAACTGCCTCCGCAGTACTTTCCAGCGAGCATCCTCCCCTGCCAAAAGCGCGTGCATGTATTGCAGCCACTGTCGACATTCCCTCAAGGCTACGCACGTTGGATTCGGCAAACTCTGCCATTTTCTTATCAGTACAGGCACTACTTTGATATAACGCGTGGAGCTCTTTGAGCATCCCATCCGCAGCAGAGTTGATTTGGCGCTCAAGGCCAGATAACTCTTCTTTCACACACAGATCGCGGGCACGTAAAAGTCCCTTTTTTCGGGAGGACTCGATTTGTTTTTTCGCTGCATCAAATAATTTCCTTCTTTCTATTTCAGAAGGTCCTGGAGGCATGCTCCATAGACATTCAGATACGGTCGACATAAAATATTTTCCCTTTCTATATATTTAATTAAGATAAGCTATGAGCACAAAATCTTTATGCCCGCAAAATCCGGCTGGATTTTCCAGAAATGTCATCTACTACACGACCTAAGTAACATTTTTGAAGTATGCCCAAGAGATGACCCTGCGTGCGGTTCAAAATGCAAAATCACAAGCCTGCCCCCCGTGCAAGGGGGGTAACTTCGTGGACTTTTATTTTGGATCGGCACTCGACGATTCCTCACTTGTCAGATACCTTGCCACCTCTACGCCAAGCATCACTAAACCACCCATAAGACCACCTTTCAACCTGATTCCCTTAGGTTTAGAAGTGCTTACCCCTATTTCTGCTGTAGTTACCCTACTTCTTGATCTCTGCCCATCTAAAGCTGCTTTGAAGCGCCTTTCAGAGTAGTCTTTTCTCCTTTTTAGAGCACTCTCAAGAGCTTCGTTCACTTCTGTGGACGGATGCAATTGAGCCTCTATCTTAAGGTTTTTTACATTCTGCCCCGCGTTGACAGTAGCTACATTTAAGCCAGCGAGATTTCTATATTTTAGATGATGCGTTTTACTCGACGCATTTAATTTTTCCAAAGCTTCGATATGGATACGGTCTGCCTTACGTGACTCAGCCAAATATCCCGCATAGACTCCCGTACTAACGACCGCGGCTGAATGGAGGGCACCAGATAGAGATGGCATAGAAGAAAAGTCAATCGAGCTGGAACTGATCGCGCTTCTCACGTCAGAAGCCTGGCTATCCTCTTTGCTTTTCAGAGTGTCATAATAGCTAAAATTAGCCACACCGCTAACACCTAATTCATGGATTCTTTTGGCACAATTTTCCGCGGCTGACTCTACGTTTTTTGCATCGAAGATGCCTTTAACATACAATTCGCGCATGTTGGCCTGGCAAGAATCTGCATCAGCTTGAATGGCTCGTTCAAGTACAGCCCTGTCTGCTTCAAAGTCTGCGTATGTAAATTCCATGCACGCATCTCGAATAGAGCGTTCGAGTACAGCCCTGTCTTCCGTACCATTCACGCGCTCTGCGTACTGGAATGCCTTTTTTACCGCTCTTTCAATTTTGCCGTTGGCTGTCTCCAAAACGTCTGAAGGGGCATCTGCAAAGACGTTAGAGGTCGACGCACTGGTTATAGGGGACAATTTAGATCCGGGAATCAACGAACTGCTCATAACATTTCTCCTCATTTAATTTTTTTGTAATGATCCGCTTAAACCGTGGGATTACCCGACACTAAACTTGGGGCTACACCCTTCGGATTAAAATCATATTTTGTCTAATCCTAATCCCGGAGGGATGGCATCTGTAAGCCCAGGGTGAACGCCGCCGCGGAAGCGGCAAGTGAACCCTGGGTAAAGGTTAAAAAAGATTCCGAGCTCCGGNNACCCCTCCGGGGTTTAGGAAGCGCAAGTCTGAAAAAAGGAAAACTTCCGTTATAGGGGCTCTATCAAATCTTTTTTGTTCTTAAGCCCTGCGCTCAACCAGAGCACTACTTTTTGGCTGGTACTTTGTTTGGTTTTACAGAGTTAATGCCCAACATTATAAAGCCGCCTCCACCTTTCAAAGGCATGACAAGACCCGTCACACCACCCGCAGGGGGCAAGAGCGTACAAGCGATCACCCAAGTGGCAAAGGCACAAACTCCCAGTATGCCCAAAGTGCGGCGCGTATTTCTCTGGTTGGAACCTTTTCTTTGTTCAATGGCCAATTGACAATCGCTGATGGCCTTTTTGGACTGCAGATTTTCTTTCTCCAGCGCATCTATACCAGAATGCACGTGGCTCAACTGGGCGGCCAAAGCCTGATTTTCCTTTTCCAAAGCTTCAATCGCATTATTCTGTTGCACGAGCGCTCTATCGACGACGGCTAGTTGCGCAGCAAACTCGCGATCAAGTTCAACGAGTCGCGTCCGGGCTATGCGATCTACCTCTTCGATGCGCCGTTCGACGGGCTGAAAAGCGCGTTGCACCGTCGCTCTTACCTCTTGGCGCACTTCTTCCTCTACATTTTCGCGGTGCTGCTGCACATCTCCTTCGCGCCGGCGCCGCCGATCAGCTTGCAACGCCAAAATCTGCTGTATCCTGATATCGGTGACCGAAGGCGGCACAGCGCGCGACGGAATGGGTGAGGGCATTGGAAGAGTTAGCGGAGGAGATACAATGGGGCGCTCAACGACCTCCCCTGGTGGCATGCTAGGCGTAGACCTTGGAGGATCTTTCTGCTCGTGAGATTCCCCGTCGCGCTTTCTCTCTGGCTCCGAAAGAAGGGGATGCTCAGGGAGACGCTCCCCAAGATCCGGGGCAGGGGCATAGACAGCCGCTAAAAGCCGGTCCCTCTGCTGCAGCCACGCTTGTAGTTCGCGCACCACCGGATGGTCGCGCGTGGTCAAAACAGCCGGATTTTCCACGTCCATGGGAGACCTTTGGCGCACCCTTTCGAGAGCTGTAGATCTGAAAATGCCTAAAGAGTAGCTGCTGTATGTGCGCCCATCGCTGCCCAAAAGAGGATTCAAATCCAGCGAGGTGTTGGTCAGGGGATCCACTAAAAGCTGCTGCAGCATGACCACAAACTCCTCATAAATGGCTGCGGGGTTGTGTTCCGTTTGGCGAGCCCGGTTGCAATGCAGCTTTAGGCAGAGACTAAAGCTCTCATACCAATGGCGCAGGCCCAAGGTCATCTCGTCGTTCAAATTAGAGGCATGTAAAGTCCTATGAATACCTTCCAGTTGTGCTTTGAGTTCGCGAATCCAGATGGTGCCTGAGAGGGCGCTCTTGGCTCTTTCGCTGGAAGTCATCTCAGGTAGATGAGAAAGAGATACGGAACTACTGCTAGCAGAAGAGGGAGTAGACATATTATAGTGCTCCTTTAGATATTTCAGTTATCACCCTTGCACCATCTCGATATAAGGCGCTTTCATACTTGCCCACCTTCGAGGCTTGGCGCAGTTTATCAGTGAGCCCCCCTAGCATATTTTGCAAGCTTGCCTGCGCTAGGTGCATGCTTTCGAGCATTTCTTGAGCGCTGGCTAGATTCTGGCGCACTTCTGTGCCGATGCTCCGCTGCTTTTGATGGACTTCGCCAAGCCCCTCCAAGGCTCCTTGAGCCGCTTGATAAGGCTTTAAACCTTCAACTAAGCCGCTTAAACGCCCATTTTCGGCCTCCACTTGGTCGGTGCGCACTAAAACCTGGCTAGCCACCTGTGTCGTTCTAGTGTGCAAGTCTTCCAATCCCTCTTCCAATTGCGCTTCTAAGGAATCTTCCTCCAAAATCTCCTCGGCAGACACTCCCATAAAGCGCAAGGCGATGAAGTCGAGCATATCCGACATTCCCTCCATTTCGGCGGTGCCGGAGATTCTAGCTGGTGCTACTGTATGTGACATGTGCTTATACCTTGCCCACTGTTTTTATGGCTTCCCCAATGTTGTTTTTAAACTCCTCTTTTAAAGCCGTAAGCTGCCGCGCTACCTGCACAACACCACGCGCTTGGCCGGTCAAGGCTGTCCTGGAGGTATCAGATCTGACGAAAAGCTCCTCTACGGCACTATGCACCCGGCCTCTTTCTGCACGCGTCTTGCTTTCGACTTCGAGCAAACCGGTTTTATGCGCCTCATAGCTGCCTCTTAGCCTTTGATTTTGCGCATCGGCTTTTTGAGAAAGCGCCACTTCGGCTTGTTGCAGGGCTAAAGTCTGTATGCGCTCTTTGGCAGGTAGCAC
>PLSG01000394.1 GCA_003164155.1 Parachlamydiaceae bacterium
GCCGAGCCAATCCACAGGGGATGCGCCTTATCGCGAGAATTTTTTAGCACTTCGCCTATGGCCCTAACCTCTATGGGATCACCTAATGAAGTGCCGGTGCCATGCGCTTCCACGTAGTCAATATCCTTTGCGGTGAGATTGGCCTTAGCTAGCCCTGCGCGCAAAAGAGAGATTTGAGCTTCTCCGTTGGGGACGGTTAAGCCCGAGCTCGTGCCATCCTGATTGATGACCGAACTTTTAATGACAGCTACAATGCGGTCGCCATCGCGTTGCGCATCAGTTAGGCGTTTGAGGATAATGATCCCGCATCCTTCTCCTCGTACGTAGCCATTTGCACGCGTATCAAATGTCTTGCAATGCCCATCGGCAGCTAACATTTTGGCTTTGCAAAAGTTAATCGAAGTTTCTGGAGTTAAAATAAGGTTAACTCCTCCGGCCAGCGCTAGATGGCAATCTCCCGTATGCAGGCTTTGACAGGCTTGATTGATAGCTACTAAAGAAGAAGAGCAGGCCGTGTCAAGTGCAAAGCAGGGGCCTTGCAGTCCAAGTAAATAGGATATTCTTCCAGCCAAGACGCTCGCGGCATTGCCCGTCTCAATGTAGGCGTTAAATTCCGAACCACTTTTTTCTAGCATGTCATTGTAATTGTGTGTGCATACTCCCATGAACACGCCTGTAGAGGTTTTTTCAAGTTGCCTGGGATTTATGCCGGCATTTTCCAGCGCTTCCCAGGCTATTTCCAAGGTAAGCCTTTGCTGCGGATCCATAAATTCAGCTTCGCGCGGGCTTATCCCAAAAAATGGGCTATCAAATCTGTCGATCGGGACATTCAAAAAACCCCCAAAGCGCGTGTACATTTTGCCTGGCGCTTCCGGATCGGGGTCGTAGTAGGCGTCAATATCCCACCTTTCCTTGGGAACTTCGCAGATCCCATCAAAGCCTTGGGAGAGCAAATCCCAGAAGGCTTGCGGATCGTTGGCTCCGCCTGGAAAACGGCAGCCCATGCCTATGATGGCAATGGGCGCATTTTGCTGGGTCTGCAATTGCCTGTGCTGTGCATGAGCCGCTTGCTGGCTAAGCGAGGGGGAGAGAGCATTTCCACCGCTTTGCGCTTCAAGATCCTTGTCGGTGGGCAATAGGAGGGTGTCGAGATAGTGCGTCAAGGCGTGTAGCGTGGGATGGTCAAAAACCAACGTGGGGGGCAAGGCATAGGCTTCGCCCACATCTGCTTGCAATTGATTTTTAAACTCCACGGCCATCAGGGAATCCAGGCCGCTATCAAAAAATCCTTGGCGGGGGCTGAGCTCCTGGGCGGCCGAGAGCCCTAATATTTTGCGCATTAAATGCTCTAGGTGCTCCATCAAAATGATTTTTCGCTCGGCTGGATCACCACTTTGCAGCTTGTGCAGCAGAACAGAGTCTTGGGCATGCTTATGCCGCACAGAAGAGAACGCCTTGAGCCAAGGCAATTTTCTGTGCTGCCTTTGCAGCCATATTTTCCAATCGATTTTGATCAGCAGCAAGTGCCCGGATTGTTGTTTGAGCGCGAACTCCAGAGCTTTCAAGCCCTCGGAGGGGGTGAAGGGGGTAAATCCCCCTGCCATATGGCGATGGGTTAATTTCGCCGCCATGCCTACTTCTGCCCAAGGGCCCCAGCTAATTGCCAAAGCGGGTAAACCTCTTTCCCTCCGATAATAGGCGAGCGCATCCAGAAAAGCATTGGCCGCGGCATAGTTGACTTGTCCTGGCGATCCAATCACCGAAGCTACCGATGAGAAGAGCACAAAGAAATCCAGTGGTTGGCCTATGGAAGCCTGGTGGAGATTCCAGCTGCCTGCCACTTTAGCTTGAAAAACATGCTGGAAGTGCGCCCAATCCTGGGTGAGAAAGGTGCCATCTTCGATGATACCCGCGGCGTGTATAATCCCCTTGAGCTTTGGCCACAATAGCCCTTCCCCTTTCTGGCCAAATCTTTGCATCAAGGCGCTTACCGCGTCGGCATCGGCGATGTCGAGGGCTACGCTCTCGACGGTTACCCCATGGGTTCTTAGCTTTTCCACGTGCTTTAAATGCGCATCTGCTGGGGCGCTTCTGCCGACGAGGACCAGGAATTTGACGCCTTGCAAGACTAGCCATTCAGCGCATTTTATGCCCAAGCCCCCCAGCCCGCCGGTGATGAGATAGCTGGCTTGGGGATCAATGTTTAATCGCTTAGGAGGCGTGAGGACGACTTTGCCTATATTTTTGGCGCGCTTTAAATAGTCAAAAGCCTGGATGGCTGCGGTTAATGTAAAAGATGTGCAGGGGAGAGGTTTTAAGTTGCCCGCCGTAAATTGGGCTAGCACAGCGCTGAGCAAGGCTTGCACCTCTTCAGGGTTATGCGCGATCATGCGATCCAGTGCCAAAATGAAATAGGCTATGTCTGGTCTAGCTAGGCGCATTTGCTCTTTCGACCAAATATCTCGTTTGCCTATCTCCACAAAGCGCGCGTTTTTATGGCTGGCGCGCAAGGTGCTGTCGATGAAGCCTTCACCCGTCAGAGAGTTTAAGATGACATCCACGCCATGCCCTTGCGTGTCATTTAAAATCTGTTCGGCATATTCCAGATTCCTGGAATTGTAAATATGGGTAACTCTTAAGCTCCGCAGATAGGCCTGCTTTTCGGGGGTGCTAGCGGTAGTGTAGATCTCTGCCCCAATGTGCTGCGCTATCTGGATAGCTGCCAAACCCACGCCTCCCGCTCCGGCATGAATGAGCACTTTTTCGCCGGGCTTAAGCTGCGCCAAGTTCCGGAGGGCATAGTAGGCCGTGGCAAAAACCGTCGGCAGGGCGGCGGCTTCTTCAAAACTTAGCTCGGCTGGCTTGCGCACAACTGTGCGCGCATCGGCAACGGCGCGATTTGCCAAGCTGCCGGGCACAAAGCCGAAGACTTCGTCATTTATTTCCATAGACTCCACTTCGGAGCCTACGGCTGTAACCACGCCTGAGCATTCCATGCCCAAAGCCCCTGCTTCACCGGGGTAGAGCCCCAAGGCATTTAAGACGTCCCGGAAGTTTAGGCCTGCGGCTTTGATTTCGATGGCTATTTCATGCGGAGCTAGCGCTTTTGACATATCGAGGGGCTGCAAAACTAAGCTTTCCAAGGAGCCTTTGTTCTGGGTATCGAGTCGGTAGTATTCTTCATAGGGAATCTCTAAAATGGTGTCTGCGCTTTTAATAGCGTGCGTGTGCAATAATCTCGGGACATAGCGTATGGCTTGCCGATAAGCCACCTGGTCATCATCATCCAGGCTGGTCAGTTCAGATAAAATCTGCTCTACCTCGATTTGCGGATCGGAGGCCACATCTAGGTCGATATGCCGGCAGATGAGCTCGGCATGCTCCAATTGCACTGTTTTGTAGAAACCATTAAAAGGAGACGAGGTCAGATCGGAGATAAAATGGGGAACGGGCTGCGCGCCTTTGGTGATATAGCCAAGCAGAGGCATTTTTATGGGGTGGAGGGCGACTAATGACTGGGTAAGATAAAGCGCCCCTTCGAGGCTTGTCTGCTGTGCCTGTAAAGGTAAGTCAAGTGAGGGTTCTTCAGAAGAAGCGGGTTTGCCGCAAAAGTACAGAATGCCTTTTAAGTTGCCTGACTGCAGATTTTCTTGAAGTATCCGCAACATATCAGCTTTGCATAGCGAACCCGTTTGTGCAGGTGCTATCACAGTGCTCTGCGTCCCAAGTTCAACTAGGCGTCTCGATAGATCGCGGCAGAGCTCACTTCCATCAGAAAAGAGCAACCAAGCCCCGACTAGCTGCTCTTGCGGATTTATTGACGGGCTGGAAATCTCATGCTGAGGAGTGGGCTGCCAATCGATCTGGTAGCTCCACTGCTGTATGATGTTCTCGCCCTTCAGCATATGCTGTAAATTGGACTGATTCGTTCTTCTAGCCCGATATCCTTGCACGCTTAGCAAGACCTCTCCGTTTTGCGAGAAAACTTCAAAATCTGCACTTATCGCGTGTTCAGACCGGCTGGTTATTCTGGCATGCATTTTCACTGTGCTTTCCAGCGGGAAAAAAAAGGTCAGCCGATCGATGCCGACAGGCAGATAAACCTCATCTTGTGGAATGCTAAGCATTTTATTGACAGCTAAAGCTTGGAAACAGCCATCTAATAGGAGGGGATTGCACAAGCATCCCGTTTGGGTTTCACTGTGCAATTCGGCGAGTATTTCATCGTCACCGAGCCAAAGGCGCTCAATAGATTGAAAATGCTTCCCGTAGTGCAAGCCCTGTAGAGCTAAACTATGGTACAAATCGGAAACAGAGGCCTCAAGAGGACAAAGCTGCAGCAAATCGCCCCACTTTAGGACTTGCCTTACCGCTATTTCTGGAATGGTAATATGCGTCCTCACATGGCATGCCCAAGTTAGGGCGCCATTTTTTCCCTTTTCTTGGCTGAAAATGGAGAGCTCATATGCATCGCCATCCTCTGGATGGGCGATGAGTTCGATCGGGGAAATGCGCTTTTCCGACAAAAGCAGGGGTTTTTGTATGCTGAGATTTTCTAGAGCCACCTGTTCGTTTTCAAACAGCTGACAGCTAGCCGCGACGACCAGTTCGATAAAGCCTGCCCCAGGAAATAGGATAGAGCCAAAAATCTCGTGCTCTTTGAGATAGGGGAGTAGGTCCAAATCTAATTCGTTTTCAAATATTTTATCTTCAGACGCCGTGAAAATAGGTGCTCCCAACAAAGGATGGGCGAGATGGCGCGGGCGCTGCGCAGATAAATGCTGAGTGGCCGCCTTGGCCCAGTAGCGCTCTCTTTGGAAGGGATAGGTGGGCAAAACCATTTTTTTGCGGCTATAAGGGTCATCAAAGCCATTCCAATCCACACTGATGCCTTGCAGATACAGTGCTGATAAACTCTCTAGCAAGGATTCCCAGTCGCCTTGGCTGGACTTAATGCTAGGCAGCCAGATGATATCGCCTTCTGGTAAACATTGCTTACCTATCCCAATCAAATCACATTCAGGGCCAATTTCTATAAAAAGCTTACAGCCTTGCGCACGCAATTCCTGCAGGCTTTGGTTTATATTCCCGGGGTTGAGTATATGTTCTACTAAATAGTCAGCTGTGAAGACATTAGCACTGAGCAGTTTACCCGTAAAAGAGGAAATCATCCCCATTTGTGGGGCCTGGTAGGCCACGGATTGGGCGACTTTTTGAAATTCGGCCTTTCTCTTTGCATCTACGGCACTGCCCTTAGGCACAGTCTGAATGAAGCTTACATGCGCAGCAATTAGCTTGCACCCCTCTTCCAAAGTCAAGATGCCGGCAATCATTGCCGCCACATACTCTCCCTCACCTTGCCCCATCACGCAATCGGGAACAATCCCCCAGCTTTCCCAGAGCTTAGCCAGGGAATACTCAAAGGCTAAAAGCGCGGGCATCATGTAGTGTTGTCGATCCACGCTTTGCAGATCCTGCGCGCAATTGCATTCTTCCGCTTGGAATAAATGCGCTAAAAGCGATTGGCCTAATTGCTTGTCGAGTAGGCTTGCACATAGGTCGAGATGCTGCTTAAAAACCGGTTGCGTGTCATAAAGGAGTTTCCCCATGCCCGCATAATGCGAGCCTTGACCAGTAAATAGAAAAGCTATCTTTGGTGGTTTAGGTGGGGCGTGGCAGATCTCTAAAGGGGCATGCGCCAGTTTGGCTAGAAGCTCAGGCATCGTTTGGGCAGTCATAGCCACGCGCGTTTCAAAGTGGGCGCGGCCTGTATTTGTGGTAAATGCCGCGTCTGCCAAATCAATGCCCTGATTGACTTGCAGATGCTTTTCAAAGCGAGCTATGGCCTCTTTAAGGGCTGCTTCATTTTTGGCCGAAAGGGTGATAATATGGCGCGGGCGTTCAATTTGAGAGGCATGCGCTGAAAGGGACTTTGTTAGCTCTCTAGGGGCTTCTTCCACAATGACATGCGCGTTTGTTCCGCTGAACCCAAAGGCGCTGACGCCAGCTCTTCTGGGCAGATCCCCTGGCAGCCAAGGGGTTAATTCGCGCGGAATTTGAGCGGGAATGGTTTCCAATTCGATCAGCGGATTTAATTGCTGAAAGTGCATATGGGGGGGGATTGCCGCATGCTGTAGGGCCAATACCACCTTGATGATTCCGGCCATCCCGGCAGCGGCCTCTAAATGCCCAATATTGGTCTTGGCCGAGCCAATCCACAGGGGATGCTGCTTATCGCGAGATTTTTTTAGCACTTCGCCCAGCGCTCGAATTTCTATCGGATCGCCCAATGAAGTGCCCGTGCCATGCGCTTCCACGTAGTCGATGTCTGCTGCTTCCAGCTGTGCCTTATCCAGAGCTGTTCGCAAAAGGGAAATTTGTGCTTCGCCATTGGGGACGGTTAAGCCGGCGCTTGCGCCATCTTGATTGACGGCTGAACCTTTAATGGTAGCTAAAATGCGATCGCCATCGCGTTGTGCTTCAGAAAGACGTTTTAGGACGATGATTCCGCACCCTTCGCCTCTGACATAGCCGTCGGCCCTTGCATCAAAGGTTTTGCATAGCCCATCAGCTGCCAGCATGCTGGCTTTGCAGAAGTTAATCGACACTTCAGGGGCCAAAATGAGATTGACTCCTCCCGCCAGCGCTAAATTGCAATCTCCTGCATGCAGGCTTAGACAGGCTTGATTGATGGCCACTAAAGAAGAAGAGCAGGCGGTATCTAAGGCCAGGCAGGGGCCTTGAAGCCCCAGCACAAAGGATAAGCGCCCAGCTATGACACTATAGGCATTGCCTGTCTCCACGTAGGCATTAAAAGCGGAACTGCTTTGTTCCAGCACATCGTTATAATCGTGCGAGGATACGCCGATAAACACGCCTGTGGGCGATTTTTCCAGTTTCTGGGGATTTATCCCTGCTAGCTCCAAGGCTTCCCAGGCCACTTCTAACAAGAGCCTTTGCTGCGGATCCATGAATTCCACTTCGCGCGGGCTTATCCCAAAAAATGGGGTATCAAATCGGTCTATGGGGATATTTAAAAAGCCGCCAAAGCGCGTGTACATTTTGCCGGGGGCTTCTGGATCGGGGTCATAGTAGGCGTCAATATCCCACCTTTCTTTGGGAACTTCGCAGATGCC
>PLSG01000230.1 GCA_003164155.1 Parachlamydiaceae bacterium
AGGTTGCGCACTCCGGCTTCGCGGGCATAGCCATTGATTATCTGGCTTAAGGCCGCGACGGAAAAAGCTATTTGCGATGATTTGAGCCCCATGATCTGACGGTTTCGCGGTACCAGATATTTGCGGGCAATTTCCAGCTTCTCTTGTAAGATGTAGCCAGAGAGGCGTAAGATGTCCATGCGGTCCTTCAAGGCCTCTGGAATGGTGTCCAAGACGTTGGCGGTGACAATAAACAAGATATTGGACAAATCGCAGCGCACATCGAGGTAGTGGTCTAAGAATTCGCTGTTTTGCTCCGGATCGAGCACTTCCAGCANNTCGGCCTCGTCGCGCATGCCGCCGACGGAAAAGCGATAAAATTTCCGATTTAGCGCTCTGGCAATGCTCTTGCCTACGCTGGTCTTGCCCACGCCAGGTGGCCCCACCAAGCAGATGATGCTGCCGCGCACTCCGCCAGATAGCTTGCCTACGCTGATAAACTCCAAGATGCGTTGTTTGATATCTTCCAGTCCATAGTGGTCCGTCTCCAGGATTTTCTCGGCTTTGGCCAAGTCATGGCATTCTTGACTGTATATACCCCAAGGCAGCAGGGTGAGCCAATCCAGATATCCGCGTGAGACCGAGTATTCGGCAGACTGGACTTCTAATGCGCTGAATTTCTCCAGCTCGTCTTTGATTACCTTCATGACTTCCGGAGGGACCTTGCGCTCCTTCAGGCGGCTTTCGAATTTTTCCTTATCACTTTCCTTGTCGCTTTTCTCGATGCCCAGTTCTTTTTTTATGGTTTTCAGCTGTTCGCGCAGGAAAAATTCTTTTTGGCTTTTGTTGAGTGTGGTTTCAATTTTCTTGGTGATGCTGTTTTGCAACACGCTGAGATCGAGCTCTTTTTTAAGCAATAGCAGGGCTTTATCTATCCGGCTGGGCACATCGAAAGTTTCGAGCAGATCTTGCAGCTCTTCGCGCGAAGCTGTGGTTAAGGCCACGGCAAAGTCGGCGAGTTTGCCAGGTTCTGTAAAATCGGAGTGTCCTAAAAAGATTTGCAATTCTTCTTTGAACAGAGGATTGAGCTTAAGCAGGTCTTTGATGGTGGCGATGATGCTAATGGCGTAAGCTTTGAGCTCGTTGCTAAGCACGGTATTGTCATCGTGGTAGGCGACTCTGGCTTTGAGCAGTTTGCCATCTTTTACCTGAGAGCGCAGCGTCAGTCGCTTCTCGATATTCAAAATGATCTGGGCCCCCCCTTTTTCAATGGGGATGATGCGCAAGACGCGGGCCATGACGCCCACTTTATGCAAGTTATCGAAGGTCACGCTGTTGAGCTCTAAGTCTTCAGATTTGGTCAGCACCAGCCCTAAACACTTGTGCTCGGTCTTGGAAATTTGCTTGAGCATTTCATAATAGGGGCCGGGCTGCTCGACGAAAAAAGGGGCGGCCATTCCAGGGAAAAGGGGACGGCGCAAAAGTGGGAGAATGAACAGGCTGCTGGGCAAGGGCTGACCCTTCTTAAGAGGCGGTAATGTATTCTCTTGCAGCGCGTCCATGACTGTGTCTTCATCATCCATTTCGCGTGAGTGGTCTNNGGTCTTCAGAATTCTCGTGGCTCAAGATATGCCTCAATGTTAGCGGTTATTGGGCCTGGTCGACCTTTCCGGTCAACCAGGCAAGTGATTAATCAGGCAGCTTCATGTTGTGGTATACGGTGTCTACATCTTCGATATTTTCCAACCATTCAATCAGCGCCAAGTTGTCTTTGACAGCCTCTTCATCGCACTCCACATGCGTTTTTGGAATCATTTCCAATGAAAAGGCTTCTATTTCTGTTTCGGACTGCGCTATGGCATCTTTGACCTGTGCCAGGCTGGTTGGGTCGGTGATGATCATAAATAGGTCGTCCGTGGCATCGAAGTCTTCTGCTCCTCCCTCTATAGCCACTGAAAAAAGCTGGGCTTCGAGGGCATTTTTTTTGGCTACTTGGATGATCCCCTTGCGGTCAAAATTGAAGGCTACTGCGCCAGGAGAGGCTATGTGGCCTCCACGCTTATTTGTGGCGATGCGTATGTCAGAGGCCAGGCGGTTGCGGTTATCCGTCATGGCTTCTACGATAATCCCCACCCCTCCATAACCATAAAGCTCGTACATCACCTCGCTGTAGTCAGCTTGATCGGCGTTCATGGCCTTGTTGATGTTGCGCTCGATATTTTCACTGGGAAAGTTGATTTCGCGCGCTTTCTGCACAGCCACGCGTAAACGGGGATTGTTTTTTTGATCCGAGCCCCCCATTTTCACCGCGCTGATGATTTCTTTGGCCACGCGTGAAAACGCTTTGCCTTTTTTAGCGTCGGCTCTGCCTTTGCGGTGCTTAATATTTGCCCATTTACTGTGACCGGCCATAATGCATTTCCTTTTTTCTGCATTTCGTTTATTATGCGTCGCTAAACAAATCGAGCTGATGTTCTTCAATCCATTTTTGAGCTTTGTCAAATTGGAGAAACCGTTGCTCTTGATAATTAAACTCTTTAGTGTGCACACGATGCACCCCTTTTTCGTCGGTATAGGGCTGGCAAATATGGTGCAGCATCTCGTGATAGATCGTAAAGGCGACTACATACCAGGGGAACTCCTGGCTGTCGAGCATGCGATGGATCTTGATGAGGCGCAAATGGCTGTGGTAGAGGCCTAAAGTCACGCGCGATCGGTTGCGTTGATCGGATTTTCCAAACCAGGTGATCGCCAGACTGCTCAAAGCGCCGTGAAAATAGTCGTGATTTAAAGCATCAAAAAGCTCTTGCAAATCGTAGACCGCGCCTTGGGTGATTAGCTTAGTGCGGTCGAGCAAGTGTGAGCTGTCTTGTTTGTTTAAGTTGTCGCGGATAAAGCTCTTAATCACCGGCGCCATGACCCTGTCTTCACTGTTCAGATAACAGCCCAAAGCTTGCATGACATTGCGGGGGGCCTCCAAAAACATGCGATTGAGCGATACCTGTGTGCAGTCGGGTTCCCATCGCACACTCAGCATAGTGGTGCGGTTATCGTTGATCTTGAGTTTTAGTTTTTTGCCGGAAGGCTGTTCTAATTGCTTTAGTAAATTCGTTGTCATAAATAATGTGTTTTAATGTGTTAGAGGAACCTTTCCATAAACACACGCCCTACGTAAATGCCTTTGTCCTTTATCCAGTGGTTTTGGCGCCCAAATTCGCGAAAACCGTAACGGCGATAAAGGCGCATAGCGGGATTTTCCGCATATACCTGCAGATGCAGTAATTCGATTTTGAAATCGTTTTTTGCCAGGTGCATGATATTTTTTAATAGCTCCCCACCCACACCTATATTGCGGAATGCCGAGCCGACAATGATGCCAAACTCGCATTGGTGCGCTAGTTTGCGGTAAGGCTGCAAGTACAATGTGGTTAAGCCGCACGGCTCCCCTTTATATAAGGCGGTCAAGCTGCATTTGTATTTGCAGAAGCTGATCCAACGCACGGCGGCGTCTTCGATCTCCACATCATCGAGCATGGGAAACCAGCGCAAAATGCCTGGCTCCGAAAGCCATTCGCGCAAATGCTTGGCGTCCTCGACTTCTGTGTAGCGAATATCTATATCTTTTATGATTTCTTTTTTATCCATATTCTCACCCAAATTCCTTTAAGTAAGCATGTACAAAGATATCTATATCTCCATCCATGACAGATTGAACATTGCCCGATTCTGCTTTAGTGCGCGTGTCTTTGACAAGCGTATAAGGCTGAAATACATAATTGCGTATTTGGCTTCCCCATGCAATCTCTTTTTTTTCTCCGCCGAGGGCTCTTAATTTGTTTTCTCTGTCTGTCACCTCTAGTTCGTAGAGTTTGGATCGCAGCATTTTAAAGCATGCTTCTTTATTTTGCAATTGACTGCGTTGATTTTGACAAGATACCACTATGCCAGAAGGCGCATGCGTCAGTCTAACCGCAGAGTCAGTCTTATTGACATGCTGTCCGCCTGGGCCAGAAGAGCGGTAGGTGTCGATGCGCACATCGTCTGGTTTGAGCTCAATTTGGATGTCATCGGTGATTTCAGGAGATACATCCACTGAAGCAAAGCTCGTGTGCCGCTTGGCATTGCTGTCAAAAGGAGAAATCCTCACCAATCGATGCACCCCTTTTTCGGCTTTGGCATAACCATAGCAAAAGGGTCCGGAAAACTTCAGGGTAATGCTCTTCATGCCGGCTACGTCGCCTTCCACAATATCGACGATTTCGACTTTCCAGTTGTGCTTGCCTGCCCAGCGTTGATACATGCGCGAGAGCATGTTTACCCAGTCGCAAGATTCTGTGCCGCCAGCTCCGGCGTTGATGCTTAGATAACAATTTTTGTTGTCCATCTCTCCGGCTAGCATGCGCCTGATTTCCAGCTCTCCCAAGCTTTCTTCGATTTTATCGAGTTCAGCCAGCAGTTCTTGGACCATGTCGCGATCATCGATATCAAAAGCTTCGGGAAGCAGATCCTTGGTATTCTCAAAACGGGTCTTGAGATCTTTGTAGGGGATTGTCCAGCTGCGCATTTCATTGCATTCGGCGATTGTCTTTTGGGCTTTTTCATTGTCTTCCCAAAATGTGCTGACTTCCATTATATTTTCGAGTTCTTTCACGCGTGCTTCCTTCGAAGCCAAGTCAAAGATACCTCGACATATCATGTAGCCGCTCTTCGACATCTTTTAAACGCTGGATAGTTTCGTTGTTCATATTTTTCCTTTAATTTGTTGATAGACCCCAGTGATTGAATATACTTAGAATATACCCTATCATTCAAAAAGTCAAAAATTTTCGTAACTATTCACATACTCTCGGAGGAACCGAGGGAAATTGGATCAGGGCAGGAAATCGGAAATTTGGGCACGGGCACGGGCTCGGGCACGNNCGGGCACGTTCACGAATATGGATAAGATAAGCTTCGTGCTGAAGCTGAAAAGAGAAAGGCTTAGACTCGATGGCAATTCTTCAGTGCGACGAACCTTCCCTTACACCGCATTTTCGTGAACGTGCCCGAGCCCGTGCCCGAATTTCCGATTTTCTGCCCTGATCCGCCAGTTCATCAGGGGAGATGTGAATAGTTACAAATTTTCGGCTTTATTCCCCGTTTCGGTCTGCGCATTGATAAAGCTGGTAAGGGTAGGAGATATGGCTACTCATTAATGCTAAAGTTTTCACTGTGATGGGGAAGAGATCTCTATTTCGATATTTCTTGATAGCCATTGTACTTTGTCGTAACATAAACACCTGCCCGCGCCAGTGTGCTTTACCTGACGGCATAAGGTTTGGTATATAATAGCATAACCCCAAAGCTCGACTTTGTACAAAGTCAAGCCAAGGCATTAGAAGGCATTAGTCATGATGAATCCCTATGCACAGTTACTACAAGGCGTTCCCTTTGGCGTTGCTGCCATGGGCTTGGAAGAGAAAAAAGGGCGCTATGCGCATTTTTCGGAAAAATATCTTCAGGTGATGTGGTGGGAACAGAAATACTTTAAATCGCTAAGCACTTTTTCGGGCGAGCGCATAGAGGTGGTGTCTCCGGGAATTTGGAACGGAGAAGCCGGTCCCGATTTCCGCAAAGCGCATGTGATCATCGGCGGCAGGGAATTGCGCGGCGATGTGGAAATACACTTGGTGGATGAAAATTGGTATGTCCACCAGCATGACGTTGACGAAAAATACAACGATGTGGTCTTGCATCTGTCCCTATGGCACCCTCGCGTGCCCAAACCCGTGCATACCCAAGCGGGAAATGAAATCGTGCGGGCTTATTTCGAAGATGCCCTCTCTATTCCCCTCGCGCGCATTATCCAACTCATCGATCTGGATTTATATCCTTACAAAAAGTTTATGGGCAGTGGCAAGTGCTCTCAGCAGCTTTTTCGCCACTTAGCGCGAGATGAGATCATGCGCTTGTTCGCTTCGGCCGCAGCGTGGCGCCTGGCGCGCAAGTACAGTTATCTACAGGCGCGTGCAGGGGAAAGCTTAGACTTGTTGCTCGCGGGCATAGCTATGGGATTGGGTTACAAGCAAAATGCCGAATCTTTTCTCGAGCTATTCAAAGCCCTGCAAGCTGATTTGGGGAACCCTGCGCAAGTGTTTTCCGAAGAGCTGCTTTTAGCTAAGGCGATGGGGATTTGCGGTTTTTTCAGTGAGAAATTTCAGGTGAAATGGGGGACGTCTGTGCATTATCAACGCCTGCTTGGGCTTTGGAAGGGTATGGCTGCGGCGGTTGACCTGCGAATTGTGTTGACTTTGCATCACATTCGCCCCTTCAACCACCCTGTGCGCCGCTTGGCTTTTCTTACAAAATTGATGGTCGATCCCAAAAGGGCGCTATTTTATGACAGTTTGCTCGCCACATGGCAAGCGTTTTGGCCTGCTTGCCAGGCGGCTAAAAAATGGACGGCTTGCCGGCGAGCTTTAGAAGATTTCTTTCCCAATTACTCAGATCCCTATTGGAATTTTCATTACACCTTTGCAGCGCAGCCCACTCTGCAAGTGCTTTCTTTGATAGGGGCGGACGCCAAGCAGGAGATAGTGATCAATACTTTTTTGCCCCTTCTGCAGCACCATGTGCAACACATCAGCCAAAATGAGCTGGAAAAGCGGGCTTTTGTCGATTTCTACGCTTCTTTTCCTGCGCATAAGACGAGTAAAACGAAGTACCTGGTGCATCGCTTTTTTGGCAATGCGCCCAAAGGAAATATATTGAATAAAGCCCAAATGGAGCAAGGCGCCTATCAGCTGCATCACGACTTTTGTGTGCATTTTGAAGCCAGCTGTGAAGGTTGTCCCTTTGTCGAGCGCTATAAGGAAGCGAGCCGGATCTAAATGCCACCGAACAGGGGGTTGCGACATGACTATTCGCTTTAGTAAGACGCTTTTTATTTTTAGGCGCGATTTGCGCTTAGAAGACAATACAGGTTTGATTTTTGCCCTGAAAAACTCTGAAACAGTCATTCCCTGCTTTATTTTCTCTCCTGCTCAAATCATGCCCCATCCCTATCGGAGTGTGCGTTGCCTGCAATTTATGATCGAATCCTTGGAAGATCTTGAAGAACAGCTTAAGGCAAAGCAGGCTAAGCTTTACCGTTTTTTCGACGAGCCTGAAAAGGTGGTTGAAGAATGCATCGAAAAATATGCTGTAGACGCTGTGGTTTTCAACCGCGATTATACGCCCTATAGCCTTGAAAGAGATCAGAAGATCGCCGCAGTTTGCTCCAAACATGAAGTCGCTTTGCATGTCTTTGACGATGCACTTTTGTTCCCTCCAGAGGCTTGCCGCAAATCCGATGGCAATCCCTACGTGGTATTTACCCCTTTCTTTCGAAATGCTTCTCGTGTGCCCGTGGATACGCCTTTAGCAAATGCTTTGCATAATTACTGTCGCGATTCGATTGGGGCTGCCCAAGGAGAGGAGCTGTACCGCACTCTTTTGCCTGAAAGACGCACTCAGGTAAAAGGAGGTCGAAAGTGCGCTTTAGAAATATTGGACTCGCTCAAGAATATGGGCGACTACTCGCATTTACGCAACTTCCCAGCTATCCAGGGCACTACTCATCTTTCGGCTCATCTAAAATTTACTACTTGTTCTCCACGTGAAGTCTATTACTCTATTGTCAAACAATGCGGAGCGCATGCGGATTTGATTCGTTCGCTTTACTGGAGAGATTTTTTTACGCATATTGCCTTTTTCTTCCCCTTTGTTTTTAAAGGGGCTTTTCATGAGAAGTACAATAGCCTTCCTTGGAGCCGCGATGTCCAGGCTTTTGAGCGCTGGTGTCAAGGTTGTACAGGTTTTCCGATAGTAGATGCCGGCATGCGCGAACTATTGGCGACTGGATATATGCACAATCGCGTGCGCATGCTTGTCGCTTCATTCTTGGTGAAAGATCTGCATATCGACTGGAGGTGGGGGGAAAAGTTTTTTGCCCAAAATTTGATAGATTACGATCCAGCTCTTAATAATGGCAATTGGCAGTGGTCGGCTAGCACGGGCTGTGATGCTCAACCCTATTTCCGCATTTTTAATCCGTGGACCCAGCAAGCAAAGTTCGATCCGGACTGCATCTATATAAAACAGTGGATTCCAGAGTTGGCTTTGCTAAACAATCGATCTATCCTTCATTGGGATAGCGAAAAGCTGAGCGAGGTTGGTTTTACTTATTCTCGGCCAATGGTTAATCACACCAAGGAATCGAAAGTGGCTCTTCATATGTATCGAAGCATCTCCGTGTTTTTTTAAGAGTAAATAAATTTTTATTTGATGATTATAGGGAAGAGAAAATGGATTGCAAAAATATCACTAAGGAGGGTATAACCTTGCACGTTAATTGATTTAGTATTGAACTTATTAATCACCAGGGGTGCTAAGAGAGCACACTAATCCTCTTAGCTGAGATCATACCCTTAACCTCATTTGGATAATGCCAGCCGAGGGAGTGTGAAGTGAAAATATGCCTGCATTGAATTAGAGTATGCACCATGTTGACGACTTCATATCCAAAAACCATAGAAGCCAGATAGCTGATTCACTTTGGACATGTCAACTCGACGCACTGACTTTTTGGACAAGAGATTATTGCCCAGCAAATGCCTGAGCTGAATGCACATCTTTTGCTTAAAAAGTGCTCAAGTCGAGGTCAAACCGCAGGCATCATTTTCACTACTCAAAAATTGATTCCAAGGCAGGTTTTTCTGCTGGTGATTATTTATTGTAATAAAGATAGGAGACATAGTTATGTTTTGCCGTGCGTCTTACGGAGCGATACCCCGCTTTCCTTTAGCTTTTAGGGCAAGTCAGGTCCCTTTAAGGGGAAGTCATGCTTTTAGGGCTTCAACTCGCCTCTCCTTTTCTACTTCCCTAACTAAATCCTCTTTTTCGCATATAGGCAGGATGGCTACATTGATGTCCGGCAATCCTTTAGTTTTTAGTGGGTATCACGTCCCTTCAAGAGAAAGCCATACTTTTCAGTCACAACTACTCCTCTCTCCTCCTACCTCCTTAATAGACTCCTTTCCGCATGTAGGCAAGATAACTAAGTCTTATAGTCAATTTCAAGGATTAGCAAAACGCAATGCCCATTCTATTGCCCATTCTGTATTGAAATCTTCTAGTCCTTTGCGTCCAAGAAAGTCAGTTAAGTCCTCTATGTCAGCTAAGCCCGTTATTAAAGGAAAAAGGTCTTTCGCTTTCAAAGTGCCCACACGCTCCTCTCATTCTGTCCCGCGCTTGTCTGAACTCCCTTTTTCGACGCAGGTAAGAAAGGTAGCCGAGCCGTATTTCAAGCAGATGATCGAACATCCCTTTAATGTAGGTTTGCTTGATGGAACTTTACCCTTGGATTTGTTTAAATTCTATTTATATCAGGATAAAAAATACCTGCGCCGTTATGCCGAAGCCCTAGCTACCACCGCCGCTAAAAGCTCTGACGAACTTGCCGATAAGCTTTGGGATTTTAATCGGGGAGTCTTGATTATGCGTCAGAATCAATCGGATGACTTTTTTGAATTAACGCAGGAAACTGAGAAATTAGGCGTTTCTCCAGCGTGTTTCAACTATATTAATTTTCTGATTAAAACGGCCGCAACCTCTTGTACTTCAGTATCTGTGGCGGCTTTATTGCCTTGTTATTGGATCTTCAGCGAAGTCAGAGATAATATGCATTCCCGTTCTAAAGAGATCACGTATGGCGACATTCTCAAGAATCCTTATCGCAAAGGAATGGAGAAAATCTATAATCCTAGACCATCGAAAAGTCTGGAAAAATTCATTGCGGTGATGGATGCAATCGCCGATATAGGCGATAAATCTCAGCATGCTATAGAGCGACGAGAAGAGATGGCCGAGGCTTTTTACCAGTCCTGCCGTTTTGAAATCGCATTTATGGACGACGTGATGAGCAAAAAAATCATGCTGCCTCCTAAAGGACATGTGGAGCCTGCTAGCTCTGATTCGCTGCCAAAAAATGCTAAATCTGGCATTTAAAACTAAGCCTATTGTTCTTTAGGCTTTATGTCTTTGTGGATGGGTTAGGGTGTGCGATTTGTTTCACTCACTCTGCAAATTTTTTTGCATCGGAAAAAGCAGACCACAACTTTAAGGCATGTCATGAATAGCTGTGTTTTTATTTTGAAAATAACATGCTTAACTTCTATTTTGGCGGTAGTCATTCTTTGTTCGACTATGTGCATTGGGTTTTGGTCGAACAACAACCAATCGGGTGGTGTAAGCCCTAGTCGATCTTTAGGCCAATAGTCTGTTCTTTCCATGAGTGGAACGGCAACGGAATCGTTGTGCTTAAGCAAGGCATAATGTAAAGGGGCTGCTCCTGTCTCGTCACGGACATTCAGATGTATTTTGTGTTTAACAAATAGGTCCAAAACTCTATCAAAATGAGGTATTTCAGTTTCTGAGTCGGCTAGTACGTGTAGCAAAGTCCTGTTTCCAAAATATTTTGCATTAAGATCAATGACTCTTTTCGACAGCATCACGTTAAGGGATTTAACATCGCCTTTTTCGGCTCTACTTCTTATGTCTTTAAGCGTGATGGTAGCATTATTATCAAGTAGATGTTCTAAAACCCGGTCTTTTGCAAAAAAAATCGGCCTCATTCCGTAAAAGGAGGCATCGACATTTGCTTTGGCATCTAGAAGCATTTGAACCAAAGGTAAATGATCGATTTTCGAGGCAGTGTGCAAGGGTCCAAAAATGTTATGGCCAAAATCAACATTTCCTCCCTCACTCAATATATGCTGAACAGCTTTTTCATCACCAAGTTCGGTGGCTTCAATGAGGCGTTTTTTAAATTTTTTGTGCCAATCTTCAGAGGCATGCTGAGGGTTTGAATCGGCTGTGGGCGTTAGGCTCATATTTCCCTTATAGGTAAGACATTTAAATTATTCGAATGAGGCTTAGTATAGCGTATAGATGCATTATTTTCTAT
>PLSG01000206.1 GCA_003164155.1 Parachlamydiaceae bacterium
CAACGCATAAAAAGATAAATGTTAGACTTAAAAAAGATGTGATCATCTGCCAAAGCCTGTCTGGCACGACAGAAAGCGCCTAAGAAGCGACTGTTTTGAATGCCCTTTTTTCCCGGTCCGAAATCATTTGACAAACTTAAAAATGAAAAGGGATCCCTTTTGGGATCCCTTGTAGGTGTGTGCATGCTTAAAAGTGCACTGAGAAGCAAGCTATAAGATCGAGACGTTCTAATCTAAACAGCTAAAGCTTTATCAGCAGCCACAGCTGTATCTATAGCTGCAGGTTTAGAAGCAACTCTCTTATCGACATAAGGTAACTTTACAGATCCTTCTGCGACGGTTCCCTTTGCTTTTTTATCTTTCAAGATCGCTGCGCGCTGCTCGTCAGATAGTAACACTTTGCGCTTATCATCAAATCCACCTTTTGGGAAAAGTTTTTCTGAGAGATTTACTGCAGTCGAAGCTTTGCCAGTCAATTTAGGCAATGTATAAGCATGAGGCGCAGCTTTTTTAGCAACGCTATCAGCCTCTTGTTTTGTTTTACTTTGGCGCGTCATAATGCTGGCCTGGATCTTTTGAATACCCTCAACCAAGGCGTCTTGATGCTTGCTAAGAGCTTCTTCTACTTCATTTTCTTCGAAACTATCACCCTTTTTAAATTCCTTTTCGGCTAGCTTGCGTGCTTCTACGGCAGCCCAAGAACCTGTCTGACCTTTAAGCTTTTCCATTTCCACGTGACGCTCAATAACTTCAGCATCTTCTTCCGCTTGACGCACTGCTTGATCATTTTCAAATATCTTATGAATAGTCATCTTAGGTGTTTTTCTAGCAATTTCTAGGGTATTTACCCCTTTTCCATCTACTTCGCGCTGAGCTTTAGCTGAGGAACTATTTTGGTAAACGCTGGCCACTCTTACGAGCGTGGCTTTTGCTTGAAGGGCATTTTCCTCGCCTCTTTTGCTCTCGCTTTCAGCTTTTTGTGCGGCTGGTGCTACAGGCGCAGCTTGCTTAACCCATACACCTTGGTGAGCTTGCACGCTTGGCAATGCTTTTTCTCTAGGATTTGCATCCACCCATTTATTTGGAGCTTTTTTAGCGTACACAACTTTGGAATTCAAGTCAGAAAGATCTGCGCTTGTGAAAGAAGGTCCGAAGGTAGACTCCTTTTCATAGCGGTCAGCTGAACTCTGAAGTTCCGCTGCAAAACCTGGATTCAATACAGTCGAAGAAATCTTCACTTTCTCACCATCTGCTTTACCTTCTACATCACGGGTAATCTCAACAGCGCGAAAAGGCAGAGGGCGCGAAGCTGGATTGCAAGCCACAGGCTCTAATTCTTTCGGCATAGCGCTGCGCTCAGCAGGTTTCTTTTTGGCTTGTTCGAGATTGAAAGCTTTTAGCTTTTCTGCTTGCTGCGCGTCAAACGCCTTTTTCTTAGCTAGCTCTGCATTGGCAGGTGTTTTTTTAAGACCGTCTTGAACAGAATGGCGCAATAGCAAAGGAATGCATATATCGTTGATCTGTGCCAAGCCCGTTTTGCTCAATAATTTTCTTTGTGTCTTAGGAGACAACAGACCTAAGGCTAGCGTGGAAACGAGGTTTAAGGCATATCCGATGGATCTAAAGAAATGCGATCCACTAGCAGCGGCTGTATAAGGCGCTACTTTGCGGTCGAAGCGGCCAGCTGAGAAAAAGCTAAATACACCCAAACCGCGTATTATGGAAACACCCAATGTAGCCACTCCAGCCGCAGCATGGTAAGCGCTATCTTTTAGTGTAGCCACAGAACCAAGCACCACCATCTTGATACGCGAGCGCACATACTGGCCTTTCAGCTCTGATGCATATGTGGTAGAAACCACTGAATTTGTCCAATCGGCACCTAATTTGCTCATCATAACCTTTACTCCTTCGTAAATATTCAAAAGCACTAATGTTAAAATACCTTCAACGATCTGTAACCCGAGACTAACTTAAGGCCAATGCATACAAGAATAATATTAAGAAAATATTAAGTTTCCACATTTTCAATTCGTTTTCATCCTTTGCATTTTGAGTTGAAAGAAGGGTGATTGTGCCATCAGGCCTAAAAAAAATCAATCGAAAATTTTATTAAACCCAAACACATGCATTCCCTTTCATTCTACTGACAATAAATATTTGATGGAGATTTACAATGAAAATGCCATCTTTCTAAGAAGCTGGAGACCTTGCTCATGAAAGCCTAAGACGACGCCCTAGACATGCTGTGGGTAGTATACTAGGCTTTAAGTCTACCTCATAGCGCATAATCACAAGCTTTATGAGGCAGCTTTAAAGATTTCACTCTATTTTCCTGCGCCTTGACCTAACACACCGTCAAATATAAATTTGCGAATTTAGTCAGCGCGAAAGCTTTCCCTGCTTTTGTCATGCTAACGTCGTGGTTTTATTCACTATACAGCACACCTTCAGCCTGCGGAACTTTTATCTGGTTTACCTAGGGCAATGCCCTTAGCGTTACCTGTATTTCCTTAATTCATCCCCGAATGGGGGTGAATATTAGATTTGTGTGATTTTTTCATTGGTAAAACACAACAAAATCAACACCCTAGCCTTGGGCTACATGCCCTCACCTCCGTTCGGGGGTGAATGCAAAAGATATAGATAATGCTAAGGGCATCGCCCTAGGTAAACCAGA
>PLSG01000148.1:0-212 GCA_003164155.1 Parachlamydiaceae bacterium
TGAATGGAGGCAATTTCGTAACGCGCAGCTTATCAAGAAAAGGATGCCAAAAAGATGGGTGCAACACTATGCTGAAAGGTGTGCTAGCTGCATTTTCAGGGCGTTTATGAAATGATATAGGGGCGCATATCGCAGATGTAGTAAAAACTTTGCTTATCACAACACAGCCCGTACAACATCCATCATGGCCTTCCCAGGGCTGCGCTTCGCTT
>PLSG01000148.1:264-13242 GCA_003164155.1 Parachlamydiaceae bacterium
ATTCTACCTTAACAACGTACTAGGGCCATGCTTAGATTGATGTGATTTTTTGAGTGAAAAATCTTCATCTTTTTTAAAAGGGCTATGGAGCTGAATTATTCCTCATACATGCCTAAGAGGGTGTCAATGAATTGAAAATCCAGTCGCTTTCGCGGTTTTTTTAGTTTTTCCAAAATGAAGGCCAATTCTATTCCTTTCTTCATCCTTCCTATCTTTTTTATCCTTTCCATCCTGTAAAAAATTTACAGAAGAGATAACAACTCATTGATCGAAAGTTTCTCCAATGATGGTGAACGGTCATTAACTTTACGGACTGATCTGCACTGGTGCCCATCCGCCTCCCAAGGCTTTGATCAATTGAATCGCCGTCACATAGCGTAAACCCTGAAGTGAATTGACCTCCAATTGGTAATTGAGCCAACTCATTTCCGTATTAGCCACATCGATATAATTGATCAGACCCAAGGTATAGCGGTCCAGGTATAGTTGATAGGCTTTATGCGCCCATTGCTCCGTCGTTACCGCCAGATCGTATTGTTTGGCATAAGAGTCTAGATCTATCAAGGCATCCTCAACTTCTTGAAAAGCTATCAACATCTGCTGCTGGTATTCCCCCCCGGCTTCTTTAAAGCGCGCGATTTGGGTATCTAAGTAATAGGGAGTTTTATATCCATCGAAAATCAATTGATTGGCCTGTGCACCCAGCATCAAAAAACGGCTCACCCACTTCATGAAATCCTTAAAGATTGGGCTTTCAAATCCCCCGGTGGTAGTCAGTGTCAAGGAAGGGAAGAATAGGGCATAAGCCCCCTTTACCAAAGCATGCTCCGCGTGCGTATTGTATTCAGCTTGCGCAATGTCTGGACGACGGAGTAGCACTTCAGATGGAATGCCCTGGGGTATGCAAGGCGGAGGACCGTCAAGCGGCATGTGCGCCAAGCAAAAATCTGAGGCAGGTACTCCTATTAAAACGGCAATTTGATTTTCTAGCACACTGCGTTGACGCAAAACATCATTATATTGAAGTAAGGCAGAGCCCACTTCTTCTGCGGCTAGGGCGACGTCGGCATAGAAAGTGATTTTTTCTGTGTAGCGCGCTAAGTTAATATCGTAGGCCTTTTGACGGGTTTTGAGGACTCCCAAAAGCAAATCAATTTGCGAATCCGCCGCGCGCAGCTGATAATAAGCTATCGCCAAATCTGTAGTCAGCGCCAGCATGACCACTTCGTAATTCTTTTTTTGGGCTAGCCACTGATATTTGGCAGAGTCATATTGATCCTTAATTTTCCCCCATAAATCCACTTCATAACTCACATTCAAGGGCATAAAATAGAGCAGCTCATGTGCGCGAAAAGCAGGGGTATTCACATTAAGCGTGGAATAATTTTTAATCAATTCAAGGGTGTTGGTGTACTGCGGACTCAAGTTGATCTGCGGATAAAATGCCGCGGCTGCCATGCCCATCAGAGCCCGGGCCTCTTGGATTCTTTCGCAGGCCACAAAAAGATCTCTATTGTTTTCGATGGCCCAACTCTCCAACTCGGCCAGTTGGCTATCTTCAAAAACTTGCCACCAATAGTCTAGATCGGCTTGCTCTGAAACCTGGCCGGCTGAGTCCTCCTCACAGCTTTGGGCAGGGCTTTTCCATTTGGAGGGAACATCCACGCAAGGTGGAATATAATCTGGCCCCACAGAACAGCTGCTCAACACAACCCAGAAGATGGCAGTAGATAAACATGCAGTGTAATTCAGATTGACCTCGTAAATGTTAAAATCCCCCCGAGGAACCGAGAAGCAACTCAACTAAAATTTATAGATATACAACACAAAGCTCTAATTTTTTTGTGCTTTACGGTTAATTAAAGCTAACCTCAACTTTAAAAGCCTTTTTTTTCGATCTTATCCAGCTTTTCAGTCAAATTTTGACTGAAAGGCTGGATAAGACCGTATTTTATTGCAAAAAACAATTTTAAGGAAGTATGTTAGGCTATTCAACTAAAATTTTGGATTCTCGACATGTGGATAGTAGAACTGGCCTTAAGACGCCCTTATACCTTTGTGGTGTTTGCCTTGCTCATTGTCCTCACCAGCGGCTTCTTCATGTTTACCACACCCAAAGATATTTTTCCCAATATCAATATTCCCATCGTCAGCGTGATTTGGCAGTATTCTGGCCTGCCTCCTGAAGAGTTTGCCCAGCGGATTACCACCTTTAGCGAATATACCCTTTCCAACAATGTGAATGGCATTGAGCGCATGGAGTCTCAAACCTTTGGCGGTGTGGGTTTGGTGCGCCTCTATTTCCACCCCAAAACAGAGGTATCATCAGCCCTAGCTCAAGCCACAGCGGCCTCTCAATCGATTCTGAAGCGCATGCCGCCAGGCGTCTTGCCGCCGGTTATTTTGCAATACTACGTCAACACCGTGCCCATAGTGCAAATGGTTCTATCGGGTGAAAATATTCCAGAGTCTGAACTCTATGACTATGGCAATTGGCGCATACGGCAGTCTATCGCCACCATTCCCGGAGCTACATTGCCCACACCTTATGGTGGAGAAGTGCGGCAGCTCATGGTGGATGTCGACTCCTTAGCAATGCAAAGCCGCGGGCTATCGGCGCGCGATGTCAACAACGCCGTAAACAATCAAGTCGTAACTACCCCCTTGGGAGATTCACGCATAGGAGATATTGACTACAACGTCAATTTGAACAATACCCCTGTAGAACCGGATGCCTTTAACGATATTCCCATTGCCACGGTGGATGGAAAAACGGTCTTTTTAAGGGATGTGGCTTTTGCACATGATGGATTCGCTACGCAGACAAATATCGTGCGGCGCAATGGCATCGGCTCGGTTTTGATGCAGGTATTAAAAAATGGAGCCGCTTCAACGCTAGATATCATCGACCAACTGAAAGATCTTTTGCCCACCATCGCGGCAGCGGCCCCCAAAGGTATGCATATCGATTTGATTTTCGACCAATCGATCTTTGTCAAAAGCGCCATTAAAGGCGTGGTGATCGAAGGGATATTAGCGGCTTGCTTGACGGGATGCATGGTGCTGATATTTTTAGGTAGCTGGCGCAGTACGGCCATTGTACTTATCTCCATCCCCTTGTCTATTATGACTTCGATTATTTTTTTGAGCCTGATGGGAGAAACCTTGAACATCATGACTTTGGGAGGACTCACCTTGGCCATCGGCATCTTGGTAGATGATGCGACTGTAGCCATTGAGAACATCCACCGCAACATCACTGCCGGAAAGCCCTTGGACCAGGCCATTTTAGACGGCTCCTATGAGGTGGCCATTCCAGCCTTTGTGTCCACCTTGTCCATCTGCATAGTATTTCTACCTGTGGTTTTGCTGGTGGGACCGGCCAAGTACCTGTTCACCCCCCTGGCGCTGGCCGTGGTCTTTGCGGTCATCGCCTCATACTTTTTGTCGCGCACACTTGTGCCTGTGATGATCAAATTCATCTTGCCTCCCGAGATGTATCTGTACACAGGCGGAGGTCCGCAGACAACGCTCGACCGCTATCACGTCAAATTTGCCGAGCATTTCCAGCGTTTCCGCAAATCGTACGGATCAAAGCTGCAATGGTCTTTAGAAAACCGCTCTATCGTGCTGATTGTTTTCGGCATGCTTTTTGTCAGCGCCCTGCTGATCTCCCCTTTCATTGGACAAGATTTCTTCCCCACGGTCGATGCCGGCCAGCTGCGCTTGCACGTCCGAGCAGCTTCTGGAACGAGGATCGAAGTAACTGCAGAGATTTTCAGCGAAGTGGAAAATGAAATAAGAAAAGTGATCGACCCCGAAGATATCGAAATGCTCATAGACAACATAGGCTTAAATCCCGTGCCTTATACGCTAGCTTTTGGAGATAGCGCCACGGTAGGAGGCTTCGATGGTGAGATTTTAATCTCGCTCAAGCCGGAAAGAAAAAATTCCACTCAGCAGTATATGGCGCAGCTGCGCACACATCTCAAAGACAAATTCCCTCATCTGCTTTTCTTTTTTCAACCAGCCGATATGGTCAATCAAATCCTCAATTTAGGAGCGCCTACCCCCATTGACATTAAAGTCACTGGATATGACCATGCGCATAATTTGGAGATCGCCAGAGAATTGATCGAAGAGATTTCGCATGTGCCAGGGGCAGTCGATGTGCATCTGCATCAAATTGTCGATCTTCCTGAGCTGTTCCTGGAAGTAGATCGTACCCAAATAGCATTGGCCGGCCTCAACCAGATAAATGTAACTAACGATGTGCTAATCAATTTCAGCGACAGCACCACCGTCACTCCCAATTTTTGGCTCGACAGAAAATCAGGCGTGCCCTACCCCATAGCTGTTCAAAACCCCAAATACCGCATTAACTCGGTAGAAGACCTGTTGCACACGCCAGTTTCCAGCCCAGCCACCACGCAGTCACAGCTGCTATGCGACCTGTGCACGCTGGAGCGTCGCTCAACCGTCGGAGTGGCCAGCCATCTCAACATCCAGCCCGTCTATGATATTTATGCCAACGTTCAGGGACGCGATCTAGGGGGAGTGGCTTCGGATATCCAACGCCTGGTAGATAAAGCTAACAAAAAAATGAAACCCGGCAATGCCATTATGATCACTGGAGTGGTTTCCAATATGCAGACGGCTTTTATGCAGCTGGGCCTGGGCTTCATTTTTGCCATCTTATTGGTGTATTTTATTATGGTGATCAACTTTCAGTCTTGGCTGGATCCCTTCATCATCACTTTGGCCATCCCAGGGGCCTTCGCGGGGATTCTCTGGGCGCTGTTTCTCACAGGCACGACCTTCAACATCCCCTCCCTCATGGGATCAATCATGAGCGTAGGGATAGTCACGGCCAACAGCATTTTGCTGGTAACCTTCGCCAACTTCCAGCTCACAGAAGGCAAATCCAGTATCGTGGCGATCCACACCGCCGCCGAGACGCGGCTGCGCCCTATCTTGATGACCACTTTGGCCATGATTGTGGGTATGCTGCCTATGGCTTTGGGGCTGGGAGAAGGCGGTGAGCAAAATGCTCCCCTCGGTAAAGCTGTGATCGGTGGACTAGCTATAGCTACCCTGACTACATTGTTTTTCGTACCTGTAGTATTTTCATTCCTGCGCCACAAAGCCAACCCCTATCTGCATGCTAAGCATACCCCTTATGTGCCGCCAGAACATCAATCTATCAACCAAGAGGGCTTAGAATGAGCGAACCAGTTCCCCCGCGGCGATGGCGGCTTGTGGCTGTGGTAGCCTTAGTACTTGTGCTGCTCTTTTTATGGGGATGGATTCCCCATAGGACAAATGCCAAAAAAGCCGATGCACTGGCCGCCAAATCTTCTGTGCCCAGCGTTTCCGTCATGCAGCTTAAGCCCAATGCCAACCCCTTTACACTTGTGCTGCCCAGCTCTGCCCAAGCCTGGCATATTACGCCTGTCTGGGCGCGTGTCAATGGCTACCTGAAAAGTTATTTCGTGGATATTGGCGATACGGTCAAAGAAGGCGATTTATTGGCTGAAATCGATACGCCAGAAACCGACGAGGAGCTTGCCCAAGCCCAAGCTGATTTAAACAGCGCGCAAGCGCAAAGAGATATCGCCAGCGTCACCAGCCTTCGCTGGCAAGGTCTTTGGGATAAAAATTCCGAAGCAGTTTCAAAGCAAGAAGTCGATCAATACAACTCCAACTTCACCTCCGCGCAAGCTCAGGTAGTCGCCAACGAAAAAAATGTCTCCAGATTGACTTATCAACAGCATTTCAAATATATCTATGCCCCCTTTGACGGGGTCATTACCCAGCGCTTGATCGACATCGGCCACTTGATCTACGGCAGCGTCAACGGAACCCCACAAGAACTTTTCCAGATTGCCCAAACGGATCTCATCCGCTTTTTCGTGGAGGTTCCCCAAACCTATTTCAGGCAAATCACAGAAGGCCTTGAAGCTGAAGTTACCGTGAAAGAACTACCTGGAAGGGTTTTTAAAGGCACAGTCACCCGCTATGCCAAGGCCTTAGATCCCACTTCCCGCACCCTGTTGACTGAAGTCGATGTAGAGAATAAGGAAGGGCTATTGTACGCTGGCTTATATGGACAGGTAAAATTCACCTTGCAGCAAGACACCATCAACTTCACCATTCCCACCACTGCAGTGATCATCCGCACGGGCTTCCCGCATGTGGCCAGCGTGGACGAAAATGAGCTCATCCGCTTACATCGCGTCCAAATCGGCCGCGACTACGGCAACCAGATGGAAATCACTTCCGGCCTCACAGAAGATAAGCGCATAGTCATTCTTCCCTCCGATGCCATCCGCGAAGGCGTTAAAGTGGTTATTGACGCAAAATCAGTTAAATGATATCAAATTCTGGCATAACCTTTTCAAGGAGTTATCCCATGAATTCCGCTTCGCGATGCCTCTTTAATCCCCTCTACAGGGCCGGCTCTTATCTTAGTCTCCGCCGCCAACTACCTAAACCATTCTTGGCCTGCCCAACATTGCCTAAAGGATTGTTTGCCCGGCATGGATCTTTTGCAACCGAATACACCTATAGGCCGAGTATGTCCCTTTCAGAACGCCGCGTAAAGCTTGTGCCGCCACTCCTTACTCCCGACACCATAGAGCCAGGCATTGTATGCAAGCGCCCTATGCGAGATGAGTTTTTCAATATTTCCCGCGAGGTTGTGGGCAGGCAAACCCGCATTCATCTCTATGGACACGGGGGATCAGGATGGACAACTTTGTGGGGTTCGGTTAATTTAGCCCTTGAAAAATTCAAGGAGGTAAACCCCTGTCGTTCTACGCCTATACGGGTCTTAGGAAGCGGATGCATGGGATTGACTACCGCCATTGAATTGAAGCGCTTAGGATACAAAGTCAGCATTTATACCAAAGAATTTCACAATATACCATCGTGGCATGCGGCTGGTTACTTTGCCTTAGTGTCTCTTAAGACGGCTTCAGAAAATCAAAAAAAGCTCAACGACATCGGCCTGGCGACTTTCGAGGTCTACGACCAGATTGAGAAAGGCAAGCACGCTTATATCACAAATAATTGCAAAGAAACCGTCAGCTTATTGCCCGTTTACAGCAGCGCCGCCACTGAAACGGGACTGGAAGATTTAATTGACAGGGGGAGTTTGCCTAAAACCCAGTGCGTGACATTGGATTTTGGCAATAACGTCGTGCATAAAAATTTTCTGGAAAATCACAGCTTTTTCATGAATACCAAGTCGCTCATGCGCCAGCTGACCGCCACTGCGGCAAGTATGGGCATACCTATCGAAGTTAGGGAAGTGCAAGCCTTTGAAGAGGTCTTAGAACCGGTCCTGATCAACTGCACGGGACTTGGAGCGCGTACATTAAATAGCGATGATAAATTAATTGACGTGCGTGGACACCTTGTGGGGTTAAATGCAAAATCAGGCGTAGAGCATATGCTCTATATGATCTATACCGAAGTGATGCAAAACAACCAAAAGGAATATAACTACCTATTTCCAGCTTCTTCAGATACTTTGGGCAATCCACGAAGAGGGGTGCTGGGAGGAACTTTCCTGCCCAACGTGGAGAAATTATCTCCGGAAGAGCAACGTCAGCTCGATGCAAGGGAATTTCAAAAGCTTTTGGACCGCAACTCCCTCTTCTTTACGGGAAAAATGTTTCCTGGCTCCTTTAAGGCTATAGATTGAAGGATTTATCCCAGCTCAAAAGNNTACATGCGCATGACCTCAAATATGGGAGTCATTTTATAGTGCACGACCAGCGACTGCGCGGCCTTATTGGGTTCGGGAATATCTAGATAAACCGGTCCCTCACTTATTTTTGAGCATAAGGCTTCGAATAAGGCTTGCGCAATCTGAGGAGATGCCGCAAATAAGGGACCTATTTTATAGCCTTGACAGCATGTGCGAATCACGCCGTAACCGCTAAGTTTTTGGTCGTTTAAATATCCCAAGGCATGACCGTTAGCTTGATGTGTCCAACAACGCAAAAAGTCTTTGCGAGGTGCTGGAAAATATCTTAGATCAAATTCTTCCAACTGATTGAATGAAATGTCTTTGATATCGACGATGCAAGGTGAAGAAGCAAAGGAGGCCTGGCTATTGCAGGCATAGCGAATCTGCTTATGAGAGGGCACATACCCGATTCTCTCGTATTTAGAGACATTTTCCAGCACCCCGTCGATGCCTGTAATTCTATTGCCCGTGTATTTCAAACGCTCTTCGGTTAAGGCCAAGCCATAACCTTGTTTGCGAAAGGCTTGTTTTACCATATATAAACCACAAAAGGCAAAGTTTTCGCTATAAGCCACGGCCGAGCCTACAGCAATGGGCTCACCATCTAAAAATCCCATAAAGAAGCCTTGCGGGTCTGCCTGATAAAAGCAATGGGCATCTTGCAATCCTGGATTCCACCCCTCATTCTGAGCCCAGTTCACAGCCATTTGAACTTCTGTTTCCTGCATTCTTCTGATCGAATATTGGGGCATCACAATCCTCCTTAATCGTAACTGGGGCATGCACATACCAGTGATTTGCAATATCTTCCCTGCGACAAATCCAGACATCATCAAATTGCACGACGTACTTTATAAAGCGATACAAGGCTTCACAGCGCCCTGGCCTGCCTGAAAAACGCGCATGTAGGCCTATAGTCATCATTTTTGGGGACTGGGCCCCTTCACGATGTAAACATTCAAAAGAAGCTTTAAGGTAGTGAAAAAAATCTTCACCGCTATTCCAACCGGGGAGCATCGCATAACGCGCATCATTGGTATCCAGCTGGTAGGGAATGATCAAATGTGCGCGCTGAGACACTTTGACCCAATAAGGCAAATCATCCGCATAGCTGTCTGAATCATATCGCAGGCCAGCTTCTACCGCAAGTTGGCGCGTATGCATACTGCGCCTCCCCGTATACCATCCCACCACCTTTTTTTGGCTTAAACTTTGTATGACTTCAATTGTTTTTTGCATGTGGGCACGTTCGAAAGATTCACCGACGCTTCGGTAGTCTATCCAACGGTAGCCATGCCCGGCAATTTCATGATGGCTGCCTTTGAGGAAATCGGCGAGCGCTGGGTTTCGCTCTAAAGCCAATCCGGTGGCAAATATTGTTAAGGGGATGTGGTGTTCATCAAACAGGCGCAATAAACGCCACACTCCCACTCGGCTTCCATATTCGAAGTGTGATTCGACTGATAAGTGGCGTTGGTCCTTTAAGGCTAAAGCCCCCGGCAAATCTGTTAAATAGCCTTCTGAGTGGTCGTCGCCATCTAAGACGTTTGATTCCGATCCTTCCTCGTAATTCAAGACAAAATTCAGGGCTAAGCGCGCACTATGCGGCCAAACCACTTTAGGCAAATATCGACCATATCCTATCAAATCGCGCTGCATAAGGATCTCTCCATAGATATGTCAAAAGAGTAGCGGAGGAGATCCGCAAAGTAAACATATTTCTTGAATTTTAGCGCCATAAAAGCGATAAGGATTTTATAACAAGGAGATATCAAATGTCACGTGTTGTAAATTCTCTCAAAGTTCAATTTGTTATCCTGATGGTTCTACTTCAGGGAACACTCCAAGCCAATTGGAATAATGAATTCGATGAACAAACCAATAGGCTGATAGACGAGCTGCCTCAACTGCAAAATGAGGACTACCATAAAAAAATGAAGTCTTTTATGAATGCTCGGCATCGCCTTTTGGACGATGAAGATTTATGCGCAAGAGTGCGATCCGCACATGCTCTAGATAAATTTCTAGTCATTAGAGATGATCTTCATCTCATTTTAAAAAAACGCAAAAACGACCGCATGCATGATTTATACCCTTGGGAAATTTCATATTTGTTCAACTCAATCGATTATGTCGTCCCTTCCTTTGCTTTTGAAATGGAAGATAAAAAGGTGGTTATTCAGCGTCTAGAAAAATTCAAGTTTGGGGAAGAACATGGAGACCTCTTTGTCAAAAAGGGGCACTCACCCAAAGTGATCGACAGCGTATCGTTGATTACCTATTGGGAAGCGCATATCCAAGCGTATATTCTCGGATTGACAGACATGGGAGCCAAAAATATAGGTGTCGGTCATGCAGGCATAATTCGCTTTTTCGATAACGAAGGAAGCCTTAAATACCACAATGCGATTTCAAGCGACGGCAACTCCATGCATGGCGGCTTTATGTGTCAGTCCTTCGATTGGCCTCAATTTAGAGAAAAGCTCGACTCTGAGACCGCTGAGCATCTGAGAATGTACTTGGAAGGATTTATTGGTTTGAATGAGAAAGTAAAAACATATAGCAATCTCCGCCACATATACGATTTTGATGAAGAGGGTTTAGCAGAGCGCTTGGAAAAACTGCTCAGTTTTGAAATAAAAGAAGGGGTGTCTTTTTGGGATTTCTATGGATCGGTATATCCGTCGATCTTCCATGGAATGGATGAGTTAAAAGAGATCGCCTCTGAGATTTTGGACACAGAGGTAAGCGATGGCTCAGCGCTGTTTTTTATTTGCAAATGGATTCATTCTCGACACTTAAGCCACAGTGAAAAAGCCAAGGTGCATAAATGGCTGCACAAATACATAGATTGAAGCCTAACGCCCCTTCCTCAGCCTGAAGGGCTGGCAGGGCAACAGCCCACAACGCCCTTAGCATTACCCGTATCTTTTGCATTCACCCCCGAATGGGGGTGGGGGCCTGTAGCCCAGGGCTGTTGCACTGCCAGCCCTTCAGGCTGAGAAACGGTCTTTGAGCTTCATCGGATAGGCTTGACCCAAATCAAAACTAGGAAACTGAAGTTTTGCCTGTGTTTTTACTTAGATATGGATGAATTTCTCTCGAGACAAATCGCACATCACAGCCTTGGGCCATATGCCCTCATCCCCATTCGGGGATTCTTGAAATTCCATCGAAATCAACAGAATCCCAATTTATTGACACCCTAATGAGCAGTTAACCTATAACCGACCAATGATCGGCATCAAAATCTTGCGAGCGTTCCGCATGGGATTCTGCCAGCGCATTTTGAGCAGGATCAAGATAAGCCCTAGCCAAACTTTGACCTCCGGTATAAACAGCCGCACCGGCATTGACCACATGTCTTGGCTGATAAAGTGCAGTCCCGACCGCTAGCACGGCCACGGCAGCTTGTCTTGGTCTGGTTTTAAAATTAGATATGCTCCAAGCAGAAAAAAATAAACAGCCTATCACGGCAGCAGCTAAAGACACAGCCCCCGTAAAGTTAACCGTCAACCGGCTAGCAAGCGATCTTCGCTGTTCTGCAAAAGCATTAACTTGATTGCTGGCGGCGTTAACCACCCGCTCATAGGGCTCTTGTAACACAGCTACGGCTTGATTTTTCACAACTCTTGCCAAAGCAACTGTTTTTTCCTGGGCCGCATTAGCCACATAAGCCGCCGTCTCTTTAACATAGGCAGAGGCATTTTGTGCGCGCTCAGCAGCTGAACCGACTAAAATAACCCCTCCAAGGGCTGCACGTGCAGGGAATGATTCCACTATCCCTTGTCTCAAACCTGCGGCCAGACCTGTCGCAAAATGGGCTCCCACACTTGAAAAATCTGTCATAAATAAAGGTCTCCACAAAATTATCTATTTCTCTTAAAACTATCATCTCGGTCAGTAAAAAATTTACCAACATCAGCCATTTAGTTAAAGTAAATTTTCATAAAAACTCTCTGATGGTAAAATCCGCTGGCCTTTTGAAGCCTGTGCTTAATGCCCTGCCCCTTCAATGTGATATTAAAAGGTTTGCTGACTGATGCAATGCCCTTCCTGTAAAATGTGCCAATAATGTAAGGTAACCATTTAGATCCCCAAAGGAGCCCAACCCCCTCACGCTTTAATTTACGGGCATACTTTCCATGACTCTCAAGTATACCTTTCTCGAAAAATTACACGATGGGAAGCATTGCCTAGTTTTCAAAGGCGTGCGCGATTTAGATCAAAAACCCGTCATCAGCAAGATGCTAAAAGATGAGCATCCCTCAGCCATGTTGCGCGCCCAGATGCTGCATGAATATGCCATCTTGCAAAAGCTGGCTACTCCGCGCGTAGTCAAAGCGTACGCTCTAGAAGAAGCAGAGAATAAGACTCTATTGGTGATGGAGGACTTTGGAGGAAAGCCTTTATCAGCCCTGATCCAATCCAGACAAATAGATTTGAAAGTGTTATTCCATTTTGGAATTCAATTAGCTCAAGGACTCGGCGAAATCCACCACAGCCATATCAGCCATAAGGATATCAAGCCGCAAAATATCATCGCAAACGTCACAAGTGGACAGGTGAAGATTATCGATTTTGGCATTGCGACCATTCTTTCACGCGAAGTGCAGCAGATAGCTAATCCCCAAATCTTAGAAGGCACCCTAGTACACTGTCAAGTTAGAATTGATGTGTTTAGCCGCGCCAAAGCCCCGGGGTTGAGCGATCGCAAATGGGTCNNATTTACTCCTTAGGCATTACTTTGTATGAAATGGCCACGCTCCAACTGCCCTTCAACTCCGTCGACTTCCTCGAGATAGTCCACCAGCACATTGCAAAACGACCCACGCCTCCCCATGAGATTAACGTGGATGTGCCCCTAAGCCTTTCGCGCATCATCATGAAATGCTTGGAAAAAAGCGCAGAGGAGCGCTATCACAGTGAGTATGGACTGAAGAACGATTTGGAAGAGAGCCTCAAATTATTTGAGGCCCCCCGCATGGATACCCATGTAGAGCCCCTCTTTATCCCCGGCTTGCACGATGTATATGACCAATTTCAGATGCCGCAGAAACTCTATGGAAGGGAAAAAGAGATAGAAAGGCTGTTGCGCATTTTTGAAAGCAGCAGCGCCGGCCAAGCGCAGATGCTGTTAGTCAAAGGGTAGTCTGGAGGCCATAGATGCCTTTATCAGCGCAGCTTTTCATAGCACAGATGAACAAGCCGAGGAAAGGAGA
>PLSG01000006.1 GCA_003164155.1 Parachlamydiaceae bacterium
TGTCTAAACAAAGCCATCCACTTCAATCTCTGCATTTTTCCATTGCCAATTTATTAAACAAAACTAACTCATTTTTATGCCCTCCAAATACTCCGCCTGCAAAATACCAGGCGATGCCTCTATAGATATCAATCCTCTTACTCTCTGGTGTTTCTTCTAAATTCCAACACCCTCCAATGCGGACGTTTTTATACGATTTATCTTCTTGTTGCAAGGAATACAAGGAGTTTTCAAATAATTTAATGTCTTTAAATACTTGGTAAAGCCCAAAATCAACCCATACATATTGATCTGTATCAAAAATATTTAGATCTATCGCTTGATTAACCCATTCGGTTTTTTGGCATTGCATTAACATGTAATCGAGAGTGTCTTTATGAGGATTGTCTGTAGAAATGGTAAAATGAGTTATTTGATCCCGATATTTATTTAGGTACAGACAATCCTGTTCAATATAAATAAAGCAAGTCTGAGGATATAAACCGTTGATGTTATTTTGTTTGTAATATAAATCGTAAATAAAATATTCAATAAATATCACTTTTGGAATATCGCACATCAATAAATGTTGCGACCACTCCACATAATTTTCGATTTTTCGGTCTGTTCTTCGATTAATGCTAGTTAAAAAAGCTGAAACCAGCGTTACATCCGTTTTGGCAATGCTCTTTTTAATATCGATAGCTTCTTTGTCGGACTTAACAACCTCACCACTGAGGTCAAACACGAACAACAAGCAGTACAAAAGCAGGTAGGGTAACGTTTTTTTTTGTCATGCAAAATCTTCAAAAAAGATGCGCTTTTGAACATATGTCTTTAACCTTGTAATGTTTAGCATGTCGAATTTGGACCTTGTTCACAAAGTGGCCCGCTCGTCGGCTGAGTAGAGCATCTGTAGCATTCAGATGCAAGTAAAAGCAGTATAGAAGCGATACAATCACTGTTATTGGTCTTTCGTTGAAGACAGCTATATCTTAGACTTTTCGCTTGTATAACGGGAAAAAAGACGGAAGTCAAGCATTTCTGAGTTGAATTTATGCAAAAAGCAAATATTTTGTAGAAGGAAAGTTTTTCCTGATGTTCTAGCCATGTTCTGTGAATTTAAATCGATCTATGGCGATAGAAAAATGGGAGTGTTTTAAGAAGAGTTGGGGGAATTTGGCAATAGGAGATTAAACCTGTTTAAAGAAGTACGAAAATGTTCTTTTATATATTCTCCCCTATTGGAATGACGGGAATACTTCCATACAGATAAGAATTTATGAGTGTAGGAATTCCAGGTGGGAAGAAAGCTCCTTTGGTTGAAATTGCCAAAATTGCTAAGGCTTGTTCTCGATCAAAGGCTGCTTTTTTTGTTTTTTCCAAGAAGAGCATAAACCCTGCGACACACTGAATTTCAGGAAATATGCGTAGTCCGTGAATAACTCCACCTTTAGCAATGAAACACTTGTCCTTATTTATCGATTTTAGCCGCACTTGTGACAGGGGGTTAGTAGGGTGAGAAAATTCAAACCTTTGGGTTTTCACCTTTCCTCTCTCGCATTCAGCCACAATTCCATACCCCCGTTCATTGGACTTTCCGCTTATACTTTCACAGTTATAGTTGACTGCCATGTAAGCCTTATAAGTACGCTGCTTATTAGTCACACATGTTAGGATAGAAGGAGCTAAGGCAACGGGTTGATCAGTATCAACAAGAAAAGTTGTATTTTGATGCTCGCCATCAAAACGAGGTGGATCCCTAGGTGGGAGGGGGTTTTCTAATACAGAAAGGGCGCAAGCTTGATTTTTCAAAACCGCCTCCAAACAAGTAAAGCAGCCTTTTTCAGCCTCAAATTGTATGGCTTCAGAAGGAAATGATAGTTCAGGAAAAGCGGCAAAAGCAGACCTCATCGCTGGTCCACTCATTCCACAGTGCCTTAAAAAGGTTGTTCCCAAGATTTCCGTACCTGGAAAACACAACCTGAGCACAGAACATACTACAGTATTTATCCGGGTAGTTGCTTCAGCTTCACGATTAATAATGGCATCTTCTTTAGCTTTTATCAAATCTCGTTTTATAGCATCGAAATTTAATTCCCACAGACTCGACGCTGATGAGGAACATGCTAGGCTTAGGCTGCTATTTTCTATGGACATTTGGTTTTCCTTCGAATCAAGATTAAAAACATAGATTAAATAAAATCATCCTTATTTGAATATGCATTTTACATGCTGTGAAATTGTTAATCAATAAATAAATGAAAATCTGTTGAATACCAGATAGAGAAGCGGACTTTTTTAAGGTACAAAGTACAAAGTGTTGGGAAAAGCGACGAATTGCCTAAGAAATTGACCGAAAAAGTGATCAAGGCCATTTTTCTCCTATCTTATCCCTCCCCTCAAAATTTGAAAAATTTTGCAAAGTCGGGATAAGATCATGGGCGATCGATCAAGCCATTATGAAAGGAGATGTGATCTGGAAGAAGCCATTGGAGATTCCTCCGCCCGCGTCTGAGTATTCGAAAGGGGCATTGCAGCCCAGGGAATAGATTTTGCCTGCGTACACCTCGCCTTTATGCATAGCTTCTTGAGTTAAAAGCGGCAAGCCCACCCGTTTGGCATACTCTATGGCATACCTGTTGAGGGCGTGGCTTAAAGATATAACTTCCACGCTGGTGTAATATCTTTCGAGGAACAATACCGGCTTTTTATTCTCTTTGTCATAGAGGATCCGCACGATAGCCCGCGCTTTGATTCTGCCATTCTCATCTTTGATGACGACGGCTCTGTTCTTCCCTTCGACTACATAGGCTAAAGCGCACTTGTTTAATTTGGGATCCCCATCGATGGTTTGGCAACCTCCTGTTTCACGGGCAAGCAAGAGCATGTCTATGGGGTCATGCGTGATGCCTATTTTCCAAGACGCGCAATCCCTTTTTTTTTGGGCCTCTTCAATGCTTTGGGCAAATTCTATAATTTCCCTTCCCAATTGAGTCAATGGTCTTGCCAC
>PLSG01000262.1 GCA_003164155.1 Parachlamydiaceae bacterium
TTAAATTTTTTCTATTCCTTCTTTGCGTCCTTTGTGATCTTTGTGTGTTTCTTTGCGTTTAAATTTCCTGAATTCGCTGAACGAAAAGGTGATCAAGGCCTACATTTTCCCTATTCTCTTTGCTCCTTTTATCGTCGATTAATGAGGTGATTTTATGTCGTTAAATTCTGTGTCGTGGAAGAAATCGCACGAACTAGCTGAGTATGTGGACCACGTGCGCGAAGGCATTACAAATCAAGATAGCGAATGCATACCGTGCCCTTACATACCGTGCTGTGAATGGCTGCAAAATCTATTTTTAGGGCCCGCGCTTACCGCTTATCAGCTTGCCAAAGGCGTCTACCGCGCGGCTGAATTGACCACGCGCATTGCGGAGACGACCTTTTCGGTGCTGAGTTCTTCAGCCACCTGTTGCTGCTCTAAAGATTTGAGGGGCGACATGGTGATGGATCTTAGAAAAACAAAATCATCCGTCGGGAGATGCGCTGCTTTCGTTCCTCAGATGCTCTATCAAGTAAGCGGAGTCGCCCTGGCTGTGCTCCATCCGCGATATGGATTTGGCTTGCAGAAATTTGCTTTAGATATGGATGCCACAGCGGATAAGGCCGATGCGGATTTGCAAGAACGGATAAAGCGCGACAACGAAGATGGTCCCGACCTGGAAGCTTCCGACAGTTGATCAAAGCCCTCAAAAATTCAGTTTACTTGGCCGTTCTTCTAAATTTTGATTGACAGGATTAATAAATGTGGATTAGGTTATCCTATCAATCAACTTATCAGAAGAACGCAAGGATATCTTATGCGACGCATGGCTTATGCTTTCACCACTTCACTCATGTGCTTCCTTTGTTCGACACTATCTGCCGCATCGTGGTGGTATAATGCGGACGTCGACTTTGGGGCAGGATACCGCATCGATAACTTTGATTTAAGCATCGCTGGGGAGAATGATACACCCAATGTCTTGGCCGAAATAAAATGGAAGGATCTAAAGACGGCCCAGACCAACGTGCGCCTCAAAATTGTATCTTGTGACAACTTATATTGGAGAACTTCGGGCGATTTTGGATGCATTCTGTATGGCGAAAACCGCTATTCTGTATATGCCGCCGATAACCGCACGTTAGAAATATCTAGGGCCTATCACACAGCCAACGGCTACTGGGTCTATGATGGCTGCACAGGTATAGGCTATTGCTTTCGCACCCCCCACCAACAGTTTGAAATCGCGCCTTTAGTAGGCTTTTCTATGCACGGACAACATTTGTTGATGGCCGATGGCGACCAAAAGATCAGCATTTTCCCAGAAGATATTGGTCCTGTGCGCAACTTCCGCAATCGCTATAAAACCCTGTGGCAGGGGGGCTTTGCCGGAGTAGATTTAGCCTTTAACTATCGCTGTTGGCATTTTTATGCCCAAGGAGAGTGGCATTGGGCAGCTTATCATGCCAAAGGAAGATGGGAAAGGCAGAGAGTATTTCGCGAACGCTATGTCGATAAAGCTCAAGGGCATGGACAGGTATACACATATGGTATCAATTACACCAACAACACCGACTGGCAATGGTCTATCGGCGTGGTGGGCAACTATCAGCTGTGGCATACAAGACCTGGCAGACACGTCGTAAAATCTTTTGTGCGGGCAGCTGACATCCACCACATCCAACACCATCAAGACTCCAACCAGCGCAACCATCACCACGAAACGGATAAAAAGGAAATTCAACAGCTCAACCAACAGGTGGCTCACCAAGACACCTTTGTCGATACTTTGCCGATCAATTTCTCCAACAAGCTCAACCCCATCACCTGGTACTCTTACAGCCTATCAATTACCTTGGATACATATTTCTAAGCTAACTTTAGCTAAGGACATAAAGGACATAAAGGACAAAAGGGACAAAAAGGACATTGCTTATGTCCTTTTTGTCCCTTTTGTCCTTTCTGACCAGTTACCTAAAATCTAGCGCTCAAGCCGAGCGTAAAGAGGTTATGAAAATGGCCGATTTTTGCGCTCTTATTAAAGCTGACGCTTTGGCCATCCCCTGTCTGGTTGGTATCACCTCTGCCTTGTTCAAGCTTTTCAAAGGCATACTTAAAATCGAGGCTATAGTTATCCCAAAAAGACCAAGAGGTATTAGCCCCAATGCTCCAGTATTGCTGCCTGGAAAAATTATCTTTGAAGGTGAGCCCCCTGAGCGGATGTGAATCAGTAGACTTGACATGCGCAAACCAGGTGTATTTCCCAAAAAGGTTTACGTCGAGATTGTCCCATTTCCATAGGGCATTTAGTCCAAAGTAGGGCACGGAGAATTTCTGTTTATAGGCAATGACCAGCTCTCCTGGAGTAAAATTTCCTACATATTGGCCGCGATCGTAGCTGAATTCGCCTCCATAGGATCTCCAGCCAAACTGTGCGTATTGATAGCCCAGCAGCCCTCCAATTTTTAAAGCGGAGTCACAAAGGCGTAGCCGATAAAAATCATAGCAAAGTTCCAAATCTATCAGATAAGCGTCATTAATGTGTGTGTTGGTTGATGTGGAAATGTCGGTGACCATATCGGGTCTGGCAAGATTGAGGTAATCTCTATCTACTTGCTTGACGTGCCCAGAGCCCACCCTTCCCCATCCATCGAGGCTAAGTTGTAATGTATCTCCCAGAAAGCTTTTCTTTACCGTTCCCCCCATAATCCATAAATTGCGAATACTCCAGTCTATCTGGCTTATTTTATAACCGGTCAACTCCGTATCCACTGCCCCGACGGCGATCTCTTTGCTTTTGCCATAAACGTAGCCTGAATAAATGCTTAAATCAACTCCCCATGGATTGTTACTGCAGGGCTCTTGGCAGGCCCAGTCTGTAGTACAATGTTCATTGGAAAAGGCTTGGCTTGCAGATAAAACACTCGAAAGCAAGCTGAAAGCTAATGACAGTTTTATATATAACTTTTTCAAGACTCTCTCCTTTTTTATAAGTAGGCACATCCTTATCCTAACTGGTCAGATCCCCCCTGAGTAACTGGGAGATCTGACGGTTACCTCTGTACAATTTCCATCTGTTAGGTTGTGGCGGCATTTTTTCAATAAATAACAAAGTGGAATTATTGAGCAAGAAAAAATATTTCTCTAGTTTGTTTTTTTCTCGTCTAACACTGATTGCATAAATATCAAAAAAAGGGTATCAGGAATAGGAGATCACACTCAGATCTCTATGCTATAAATAATTCGTTTACTCATACCCAATATTAGAGGCTATATGAAAATAGCAATCGCAGGCGCTTCGGGATTTGTGGGATCTGCTCTCATACCTCATTTGGAAAGGGCCGGACACACCCTTATAAAACTTGTCCGCGACAAATCCGGCCGCCAAAGAAATGCCGTTTTTTGGAATCCTAGCCAAGGGGAAATAGACAGAAGTTCGCTAGAAGGCATTGAGGGGGTGATCAATCTGGCCGGGGAAAGCATTATGGGTTGGTGGACAGAGGCTAAAAAGGAGCGCATTAAGAATAGCCGCATCGCCGCTACAGCTCTATTGGCGAAAACTTTGTGCAAACTAAAAAAAACGCCCCAGGTATTGATCAATGCCTCTGCTGTGGGTTACTATGGAGATCGCGGGGCGGAAATCTTGGATGAGAAAAGTTCTTCCGGTTCTGATTTTCTATCCGAGGTATGCCGGCAATGGGAGTCTGCGACGGATGTGGCTGAAAATAAGGGCATCCGCGTGGTGAAATTGCGCATAGGCACTGTTTTAAGTCCCGAAGGCGGAGCGCTCAAAAAGATGATCCCCCCTTTTAAACTGTGTTTAGGAGGTCATCTCGGCTCGGGAAAGCAATATATGAGCTGGATATCTCGCGAGGATCTGCAAGGCGTTATCCTACACGTGCTGGCCAATCTGCAGGTGAGGGGAGCCGTCAACGCCGTAGCCCCTCAAGTCATCACCAACGCTGAATTAACCCAAGCTCTCAGTCTTGCACTACACAGGCCGGCCGTGCTCCATATCCCTGCATTTATGGTGAAGTTTCTGCTGGGCGAAATGTCCGAAGTTCTATTGGGCAGCCAAATTGTTCAGCCTTGCGCGCTCAAAGAGAGCGGATATGCCTACTTGCACCCAGATCTCTCGCAGGCTTTTCAGGCGTGGTTTCCATGAAGACAGGGTGTTGATTTTGTGAGATTTTTCATAGTGTTACACACATCTTTTGCTTGACAAGCTACGCGCTACGAAATTGCCTCCATTCATTGGGGTCTGTTCCCCTGTACAGCGAAAACTTTCGGTCAATGTGTTGCCACCATTTCTTCCATCTTTTCCTGTCATATCCATCCTTAAAATTTTACAGGATNNTGACCGAAAAGGTGAATGAGGCCGGAAATGTAATGGGTAAAGTGTGCTGATTTTTTTCTGTGCTTCTTTGTGTGCTTTGTGTTCTTATGTGTTTCTTTGTGATAAAAAAATTAAATTCGGTAGGGGAGAGCAGACTTTCAGTCCATTTCTTCCATCTTTTCCTGTCACATCCATCCTTAAAATTTTACAGGAT
>PLSG01000149.1 GCA_003164155.1 Parachlamydiaceae bacterium
AAATCCAGTTCGTTTTCAAATATTTTCTCGTCGGATGCCGTGGGAATGCGTGTTCCCAATAAAGGATGGGCAAGATGGCGCTTGCGCTGCGCAGACAAAGGCTGCGCAGCAGCCTTGGCCCAGTAGCGCTCTCTTTGGAAGGGATAAGTTGGCAAAATCACCTTTTGGCGCTGATAAGGTAAATCAAAGCCCTTCCAGTCAATTTTAACGCCTTCCAAGTACAAGTTCGACAAGCTGCGCAGCAGGCATTCCCAAGTAGGGCCTTCCGAATGCGCCTCAAGCAGTCCATCGACGTGTGTTAAATCCGGCTGGCGCATGTCGAGCAGCTGAAAGCTTGGGTCCATCATTAAGAGTAGCTGGCATCCCAGATCTTTCACCTGGTCATTTAAGGGAGGCATGCCTCCATTGAGCTTTGCAGACGGTTGGATTTGCGCGATCCAATAGGCCGCATTAAAGGAGTCGGCGGGAACGAGTTTTCCAGTTAGAGGGGAAATCAAGCTCATCTGAGGTGAGTGATAGGACACAGATTGTGCTATTTTGCAAAACTCTGCTTCTTTGCCAGGGTCCAAAGCTCCATCAGCTGCCGTCGCTTGCATGAGATGCGCGCAGGCCAAAGTCAGCTGGCATCCATCCTCTAAACAGATGAGGCCGCTTACCACAGCAGCGGCATACTCTCCACAACCATAGCCTATGGCATACTGGGGGATCACTCCCCAGCTTTTCCAAAGGTCTGCCAAGGCATATTCAAAAGCAAAGCGCGTCACATAAGTGTCGATGGGTTGATTTAAGGCATGGTGGTTGGCGTTGCTTTCAAAAATGTGTTCCACCAGAGACTTGTCCAATTGCCTATCGAAAATTTCGGCGCATTTCTCCCAGGCCTTTTTAAACACGGGCTGGGTGACATAGAGCTCACGGGTGATTTGTGCATATGGCGCTTCTGCGTGCGTGAAAAGAAAAGCAATCTTAGGGGGGCTCGCAGGGATTTGGGCGATTTGATAGGCGCAGTTTTGCCATTTGGCCAGAGCCTCTAGAGAAGATGCTGCCGCAATAGCCATCCGATATTCAAAAGGTGAGCGGCCCGTATTGGCCGTAAAAGCCATATCTGCAAATGATTGCCCCGGAGGAGGTTGATCGAGATTTTTGGCGATGTGCGCAGTATAGCGCGCTATGAGGTCATGCAGGGCAGCTTCTGATTTAGCTGAAAGTGTCAGCAGATGCAGCGGACGTTCGCTTGAGGATGTGGCCATTGCAGGTAGGGGAGCCTCTTCCAGTAAGATATGCGCATTCGTGCCGGTAAATCCAAAAGAGCTCACTCCTGCTCTGCGCGGCCCTGCCTGCACCCAAGGCAGATTTTCCTTGGGGATAACCACTGGAAGGTTTCCCAACTGGATTTTGGGATTTAAATTTTCGAAATGCAAATTGCGCGGAATAGTGCCATGCTGCAGGGCTAAAATGACCTTGATCATTCCGGCCACCCCGGCGGCGGACTCCAAATGGCCGATGTTGCTTTTCACCGCTCCCAGTATTAGGGGATTGGAGGAAAGCCGCCCTTTTCCATAGGCATCGACAATGGCCCCCACTTCAATTGGATCGCCCAGGCTTGTGCCTGTGCCGTGCGCTTCAATGTAGTGCACCTCTTGCGGATTCAGCTGCGCATTGGCGAGAGTTTGCCGCAGCAGTTTTTCTTGCGCAAGGCGATTGGGGACAGTCAGCCCTCCGCTGCTGCCGTCTTGGTTGACACACGTGCCTTTGATGATGGCTTGGATGGGATCGCCATCGCGCTGTGCTTTGCTCAAGCGCTTTAAAATAAGCACACCGCATCCTTCACCGCGCACATATCCGTTGGCTTCAGCATCGAAGGTCTTGCACCGTCCATCGGGCGCCAGCATGTGCCCGCTAGAGTAATTGATGGTGGTTTCCGGCAAGAGCATGATGTTAACTCCGCCGGCAATCGCCAAGCTGCTTTCGCCATAGCGCAAGCTCTGGCAGGCTTCGTGAATGGCTACTAGGGAAGATGAACAGGCCGTATCAATCGAAAGCGCCGGACCTTGCAATCCCAGTATATAGGCCAGACGTCCGCTCAAGGCGCTCAAGACGTTTCCCGTGGCCACATAGGCATTTAGCGCACTTGGATGGGTATTTTTTAGCAGACAGCCGAGGTAATCGAGATTGGAAACGCCGATAAACACTCCGGTTGGCGTGCCTTTTAGGCTGAGCGGTGCTATACCTGCACGCTCTAGGGCCTCCCAAGAAGCTTCCAATATGATCCTTTGCTGCGGATCTAGCATTTCGGCCTCGCGTGGGCTGATGCTAAAAAAGGCTGGATCAAACAGGTCGATAGAATTGAGAAAACCTCCATGACGCGAGGCCATTTTTCCAGGTACATCTGGATCGGCATCATAGTAAGCATTGATGTCCCAGCGTTCTTGAGGTACTTCTGAAATGGCATCGCTGCCTGCTTTTAAGAGCTGCCAAAAGCTATCAGGATCGTTAACGCCACCTGGAAAACGGCATCCCATGCCAATCACGGCGATGGGCTCGTAAGATGTTTGAGGGGGCTGCGCGGCAATAAATGCAAGCGAAGTGTCATTTCCCAAGAGAGCGGATGACATAAAGGCCGCGAGGCTTTCCAAATTGGGATAGTCGATCAGGAGAGTTTCCGATAAGAGCTCGGATTCCCCCAGGTCGCGTTGCAAGCGCTGACGGAGATCCAAAGCAATTAATGAGGTCATGCCCAGATCGAAAAAACCTTTTGTAGGATCAATTGGGGAAGATATGCCCAAGAATTTTTGCAGTATTTCCTGCAGGTATTGATTGAGCCATGAGGTGCGTTCTTGGGGGGATAACTTGGTAAAATGATTTCCTAGATAACTTGTGGTGAAGGTTGGTGTAAAGACATTTTCTGCATTTTTAGCTGCCGTTTGTCTTGTTTGTTTTTTAGTATCTTCTCCAAGCATTTTATTGCGTATTTCAGAGGATGAAGTCTCTTCCAGAGGTATTTGATGGTCTTTTTCCAGTGCTTTTGCCCAATAATGCTGCCTTTGAAAGGGATAAGTCGGCAGATCTACTTTGATTTGACTCCAAGGGGCTGAAAACTTTTTCCAGGCAATGCCTATCCCTTTGACATAGAGTTGAGCCAGAGTTTCATCCGTCGATTCCACTTCATCTTGTTCGCTTTTAATAGAAGCCAGCAAAAGGCACCCCTGTCCGGAAACAAAGCGCGAGGCCATGTCGAGCATAATTGGCTGAGGTCCCACTTCAAGCAAAATACCACATCCTTTAGCCATTAAAGTTTCGATGCCTTTTTGAAATTGCACCGTATGGCGGACGTGGTTTACCCAGTATTCAGCTTGCATATTTTCGTGAGTCAATATTTCTCCGGTGATGCTGCTGATCAGGGCGATTTGCGGCTTTTTATAGCAGATAGTCTGGGCGATCGCTCGAAAATCGTTGAGAATGGGGTCCATATGCGAAGAGTGCGCAGCCAAGTTAATCGGCAGGCGTTTATTTTTTATTTCGGCTTGGTTCAAGGCCTGTATGATGGCCTCAATAGCTGAGGTTTCCCCTGAGATGACGGTTTGTGTCGGTCCGTTAATGGCTGCAATGTCGACATTGTAGCCGGCAATAAATTCTGTGAGCTTATCTGCCTGTGTGAACACTGCCACCATGGCACCCCCGCTCTCAGAAAGGGATTGCATCAGGCGTGCGCGCGCGGCAATCAATATCGCGCCATCTTCTAAACTCAAAGCCTCTGCAATGACCGCTGCGGCATATTCTCCAAAGCTGTGCCCCATGACAAAATCGGGATAGACTCCCCAGCTTTTCCAAAGCTCTGCCATGGCGTATTCAAAGGCAAAGAGGACCGGTTGGGTATACAGTGTTTGATTGAGCAGGTTGGCATCTTCGAAGAGCACTTCCCGTAGTTCTTTTTCAAGTGATCCTTTAAGTAAATCGGCGCATCTATCCAATGCTGCTCTAAAAATGGGTTGTGAGGCATAGAGCTGCTTGCCCATGCCCACATGCTGCGCACCTTGTCCGGTAAAAAGAAAGGCTATCTTCGGCGCCTGAGAAAGGGTGGCTTTTCCCTGCCAATAGTCGTTTACATTTAGTTTGAGGAGGGCTTCTTGGGTGGATCTGGCGACGATGGCCAAACGGTAGG
>PLSG01000280.1:0-3731 GCA_003164155.1 Parachlamydiaceae bacterium
GGCGACGTTCACCCTGGGCTTACAGGTACAACCCCTCCGGGATTCTGGAAAATAAAAACATAATTTTGCATTGAGGTAAAGCCCATGATGTAGTTTCGGAAGGGCAAGCTGCGGGTATAGCAATCAAAATCTATCACTTCAATCTTGACAGTTTTCTAGCCATTGTTTTTGAGATTTATAGCGAATCTCAGATAGCCCGTACGTGGAGAAGAAACTTCAAATATCTCTTGCAGCGAATCTTCCTGCATGCNNCACTGAAAAACTGTCTCCTTTTCGGAAGGACGAACATCTAATATAACCTGGTTAGTTAAGTCAAGCTGCTCCTTCATCAACGTGAGCAATTCAGTTTCCAAAGCGCTAAGCGCCCCATTATTTGACAAAGTTTTTCCAGCCTGCACTATTAAATCACTGGGAAGATTAAAGTAGCGTGGCTTCCCCCCGCTTATGGCGCACAAAACATTTGGGAAATCTTTTTTAGTAATCAGCAGTTCGAGATTGTTAAATATTTCCCCATAGCTTGTAAGTTTAAAGAAGCTTTTCAGTTTAGCAAAGTTTGTCGATTTAATTACGGGAGATGGAGATTCAGAAGTAAAATAGCGCGATGAGATCAACTGAACGCTTCCTAAATTGGGCAGGCTGTTCCTTCCGCCGGAGGGAGTGACTGTCCTATGCGCCATGGGTAAACGCCAGATGGGGGAAAACAAGGGACGCATGGCAAAAAAGCGGTGAGGTATACCACAAAGGGCTGGTCGCAGTGCCGGTCTGTTTAATGGACTTCTGGCTGTAAGGCAACAGCTTAGGCTAGATCTTACTACAAAGCTACACATATGGTTTCCTTTTTTAATTTTTTGTACTGAATTATTAAAGACAATTTACCATAACTTACAATTCAAGATCCATAAATTTATAAAAGGAGCCAGACCCTGTAATTCCCCTCTTAACCTAAGCAAAGAATAGAATATAGGTAATAAGAACCGAGAATACTTACTGAAAATAGTTCTCTATGAGGCCAGCGCTGAGATTTTTTTGATCCGTCAAGAAGGCCACGGAATTATCTGGCTGAGTCATTTCTACTATTGCCAAATCGTCGGTCTCTAGCACTTCGGTTTCTTCTTCGACTTGCTCTACAAGCTCTTCTTCCACCTCTTCTATGGTCAGCGGAGAAGGAGGGATGGAAGCTGGGGTGTCTACTAATTTATCGGTTAAAATCTGTGCCAGCCCTAAATTGGCCAATCCCCACAGAGCCCCAGCCACAGTTTCTTGGGGAGTATGAAAACGCATAGCTGTTTTATGTAACATTAAGGTATCTGAAGCAACATAGGCGTAAACAGCTACCCTTTTTAGAAAAGAGGAATTGGCACCAGGGTTCCCATTCTCTAAGCCTTTTGCTAAAACGGCACTGCTGACAATTTTTGTCATGACATGTCCCGATAGATCAAAGGCCAGAAAGCCACCTTTAAGAAGGGCTCCATGCGTACCAGCCGATGCCAAGCTAAGTCCGCAAGAAATCAAGCTAAAGGCCACTTCACTCCTCTTCACCGATCTGGCAGCTTTCATCATTCTCACATGCAGCGCATCCGAAGAATCATCTAGATATACCTTAGAGGCCAAATCCATTAAAATAGGCGCCACGGGAAGAATAAATGCACATCTTTTGATTTCCATTTGCTTGAACAAATTGACCGCTGGTAAGAGAGAGAGGCCACATTTATTTCCCATTATGCGTTGTGTAGTCCCCACAGCAGCTCCCATTAAAGGCACGCCTCCGGTCATAGCCCAGCAGTTCAACCAACCAGATGCTCGCCGTTCTGAAGGTCCATTGGAGTCGCAAAGAATTGCTCCTTCAATCTGACAGTCGTCCCAAGATGCACTAAAAGAATCATCTAATCTAGAAGTGCAGCTCAAATTGATAGCCTCGCAATCGATGGTTAATGGCTCCAGGCAATAATTCTCTATGATGCGCAGACACCCCTCAGGCAGCCGATCAAAAGGCAAAGCGAAATCGCAGGCCATCATTCCCAAGCAGCCATGTGCAATTCTTGTGATGTCTCTATCCCCTTGCGAGCCTTTGCGCGCCGGTGGTCCAATTAGAATATCGGTTGAGCGGTAAGCAATGGTAGCGCCAGTTGAAGCTTGCATGTTAACCCTTGTGGTGGTTGATTTGACTTAAAATATCAATTTAGTTTGGCTTTTTTCGATTAAGAACACATTAATTTCCAGAAAATTATTTTTAAAATCTCAACTTTAACGAGAATAAGAGAGACATTCATTGGCTATGTTTATCTTTTACCCACATCTTTATGCGGATCAGGGCAAGAAATCGGAAATTCGGGCACGGGCACGTGCCCGAATTTCCGATTTCCTGCCCTGATCCAATTTCCCCCGGTTCCTACGAAGTTACTTCTTTGTACCTTTGTGTGTTTCTGCTTTATTTTGCCCTTTTCCAAATTCTAAAAATTATATATGGTTTGCTTTACATCGGCTTTATGATTTTTTTGAGCAAAAAATTCGTTACCTAGCTAGGATAGAAAAACTTTAACTGGATTAAAAACATGAAAATGAAAAAACTTAAAATAAAATACTTGGCTGCATTAGCAGGCTTGGGTATAGCAACTGCTTTTTCTCCACCGGCCGAAGCATGTACGAGAGCGTTATTTGTCGGCGCTGACTCTACGGTCATCACCGGCAGATCCATGGACTGGGGCGAGGATATGCATTCCGATCTATGGGTATTCCCTAAAGGGATTAAGCGCGATGGAGCGGCCGGACCCAAGTCGATTACTTGGACGTCTAAGTATGGCAGCCTGATTGTATCTGGTTACAATGTGGGTACGGCAGATGGCATGAACGAAAAAGGGCTGGTGGCCAATGCCCTATACCTGGCTGAATCTGATTATGGCCAGCCAAGTGGTCAGACCGCCTTATTATCTATCAGCCTTTGGGCTCAGTATGCCTTAGATAACTTTGCCTCAGTCTCAGAAGCGGTGGATGCCTTGAGCAAAGAGCCGTTTGCGGTGCTGGCGCCCGTATTGCCCGATGGTTCGCCTGCCCAGTTGCATTTATCTATTTCAGACCAAAGCGGTGATTCGGCTATCTTTGAGTATGTGGACGGAAAACTCGTCATCCACCATGGAAAGCAATACCAGGTAATGACTAATTCCCCGATATTTTCCAAGCAACTTGCTTTGAACGCATATTGGGAAGGGATTGGCGGTTTGACATTTCTGCCTGGAACGAACAGAGCCGCAGACCGTTTTGCACGGGCTACATTCCTTATCGGTGCTATTCCCAAAGAGGCATCTTCGCCATATATTACGGCGGTTCCTCAGCATAATTTCGCTAACCAAGCGGTGGCGAGTGTCATGGGAGTTATCCGCAGTGTCAGCGTACCCTTGGGGATTAAGACGCCTGGTGAACCAAACATAGCCTCAACACTCTGGCGTACGGTATCTGATCAAAAGAACAAGGTTTATTTCTTTGACTCCGCCACCAGTCCGAATACATTTTGGGTGCCACTGGCCGATCTCGACTTCAAAAATGGAGCTCCCGTGAAAAAGCTCACCACATCGGGTGGTAAGGTTTATTCCGGCAATGCAGCCTCAAATTTTGTAGCCGCACAGCCTTTTGCCTTCCTTCCCGCCAAGCCCTGAAGACAACGTCGTAGATTAATGCAGCCCGCACCCCTTTCAGGGGTGCTATATTTATCTTACTTTCCCAGGGCTGCGCTTCGC
>PLSG01000280.1:3767-4441 GCA_003164155.1 Parachlamydiaceae bacterium
CGGAAGGTTACCACCTTTCACCTTTCCAGTTTTCACTTTTAGATCTTCCTCATTTAAACAAAATGCTTGTAAAGAGACGAGCATATCGCCATTTAAAGGAAGAGCTGAGGAAATAGATCTTAGTCCACTCGATCCCATCTCAGGCTCAGAAGTAAAAACGGTTTTAGAAGGAACATCAGGCTTTGTATGCANNGCCTGTATATTCTTTAACAAAGGACGTGGATTTTAATTTAGATAAAAAGCATTTTGTCATCAGATTTTTATATAATGGATCATATATAATGCTGTCATCGTCATAAATACAACAAAACAATTCGAACCAGCGCATAGCTAAGCGCGCAAATTTTCCACTGCTTTCAATGGAGACTGCGCGCACAAAGCTTTCATAAGGCATCGCTTCCAAAGCTTCTTTTACCCGCGCACACATCGTGAATACATCCACCTGATAAGGATCTGATATTTCATTTAGCTTAGAANNATTCACCGATCCACGAAATTTCAAACCCTTTTGGAGTAAGAAAAGCTGACTTTCACTGGTAGAAGCCAATGGTTTTTGGGTGTTATTAAGCAAATCCAACCAAAAAGGATAAAACGCTGCTTGGAAAAAAAGGTTTTTGGCCAGAACCGCCATAGCCTGTTTACCCATAAAGTTCATTTCGGTTAAAGCCCGTTCA
>PLSG01000182.1 GCA_003164155.1 Parachlamydiaceae bacterium
GGGGGTGAATAGAAAAGATATGGGCAACGCCTTGGGCTGTTGCACTGCCAGCCCTTCAGGCTGAAGAAGGCTCGCATACCGTAACCTAGAGCCAATCCTATGAAAACTATACTAGAATTGAAAATAGTATTTAAAACTTTTGTTACAGAGTACTAGGAAATTTAAACGCAAAGAAACCACCAAGATCACAAAGGACGCAAAGAAGGGCTTTGTTCCTTTTACAAGATGAGAAGGGTATAAGAAAAAGGGAAGGATAGGGGAGATGGCTGCTCATAGGGCTTCACATCTACTGCTTTTGAAAAACAAGACGCGCGTTTGTGAGGGGAATACTATTTGTTCACCGATGGAATTTAAGTTAATATTTTTTATGATAAGACTCTGATAATGGTGAGCTTATAGGAAAAAAAGTTTTAGGTTGATTAAAAGAAAGGTTCTTCTGTACAATCTTACCACTTAAAGACTTTTTCGGGGCAGGGTTTTGAAAATCTGCAAAAGCCCCACGAAATTGACAGGCCTCCTAATTTACTGACCCATCTTCTGCGCGCGGCACTGTGAATGCGCCAAGGCTCCAGGAGGGTGGCTTACGCCATCCTCCTTCAGGATCACTTTTCAGTCGCACTTACGAGTGCGAGTGGGCGAGAGGTCGGGTAGTTTCCGCGGAGAGGTATGTGCGGGAAAAGGTCTTGGTAAAATCTTCGAAAGAGGTGTGTCCTTTGTTCTCAGCGGAGAGCTTTTGTGTGAGGCTAATTTTGTTTTCGTTAAATGCCTGATTCATCTCTAGCATCAGTTTAACCGAATTGAGCTTCATACCGTGGGCTAGCATGCCTTTTTCAGCTTCTGCGTTAGTTAACTGCACATATTTCAGCCCCGGTTTTCCTATAGCTTTGCCAAGCAGCGCTGTGGCTTCCGACATAGTAATCGCGTGCGGGCCGACATATTCAAAAACGGAATGGCCGGTAAATTTGAGCGCATGTAATAGCTCTGCGGCTTTAAGCCCAATATCCATTGTTGAGACCATAAGTATGCCGAGGTCTGCGCGCAAGGTGGAGGCATTGTGTCCTGTGGCTTTAATTGTAGGAATAGAAAAATTTAGGTTTTCCATGAAAAATCCCGGACGTAGATGCAGTACGTTGAGAGAAGAAAGGGCGTTTAGTCTGCTCTCTTGGCGGAATAAGCCCTTGATGGGGCCTGTGCCGTTGGGCAGTTGTGCTCCGATAGAGCTGAGGTTAAGCACATGTGTGACTTTGGCTGCAATCAAAGCCTGCACGATGGCCTCACCGACTTTGTCCTGGAAAGAGCCTAAGTCATCAGAGTCAGGTGCAGGAGGTACAAAGCTGAACACGGCGTTGACTCCTTGGAATGCTTTGGCTAAAGCTGCGGCATCATCAAAGGCTATCTGGTAGGTTTCAGCACCTAGTTCTTTGAGGTGTTGAAGCTTTTCTTTATTCCGTCCAATTGCGCGCACTTTATGTCCGAGTTTTAGCAATTCACGGGATAATACCTGACCGATTTGACCGGTAGCTCCCAAAATGGCATAAGTATGTTTAGTCATGCTTGTGTATCCTTTTTTTAGTATTTAGGCATTTTTTACATGCGGTATTGCAGCTCAAAGGTCAAACCCCAGCTGGTGAGGTTGGTTTTAATGTAATTGAAAGGGTAGTTAGGGTGGCTGCCGTAGTTGCGTGCGTCAAAAAACGGAATAGCGCACAGCGCTAAATGCGGGCAGCCAGATATGCGGTAGGTGATGGGCAAGTCGAGGCGGTAGTGCAGGCGGTCGGCCACCTTTTGGGTGACAGGATCATTTTCTTTATCGTGTGTCACCTTGCAGGTGGTGTCATAGGGGATTTTGATTTTAAAATTCAAGCCCGCTTCAAGTTGTTCACAGATATGTATCCAGCTCAAAAAGCCTATGGTGCCATATGGAAAACGGGTTTTAAAATGTAGGTGGATGGGGCTAGGAGACGTGAAGTGGTTCTTGTCGACAGCGTAGCCAACTCCCAGGAATGGAGTGAAAGCGGCTTGATAATTTTCCTTTTGTTGAATGGTATAGCCGAAGCGTCCTTCAATGCAGGCGTCGGTAAGATGCGAGCTCAAACGGCTTTTTGAAGCAGAGTGTCCTTGCAATTTCCCGTAGGCATAGAGGGCGTCAAAGCCCACATACCATCCAAATCTCTTTAAGCGGTCATAACCCAGTCTAACCCCTAAGGCATTACCGTGCTGTTTGGTGCCCCCTTCCTTGGTGCGGCTCACATAATACCACTCAGGACCTACATAAAATTGGTTGCGATTCAGGGATTCGTCAAAGGCGCATCTTTCATAGGCGTTCCCTTCGCGGCAAGAAATGAGAGCGAAAATTAAAATGAAAATCAGTCGATGGTTTTTCATATGTGTATACCCGATATGTAGTGAAAATGACTTAAACCTTGTTAACTTTGCTACGTCGGCACTCCTATGCTCTCACGCAATATTTGCCACTTCCAGGGCTTCAGGGGAGCGTTCAGTTACTGGCTGAGGCGATAGTACAATAGATACAGGAAAGTATCAAAAAATCAAATCATTATTTACTTGATTCTTATTTGAAAAAACTAGATGTTGGCAAAAAAAGCAGCTTAACACATTAGGAGATACACATGAAGCCTTTAGTGAAGCATTTAGTATGGAAGCCATTGGTTCAATTATGCCTGCTGTTTACAGTTTTTTCGGTCGAGGCCAAAGAGCTGGTCGTGCGAGATCCCCAGGGAGACACCTTTGTGATGGATCTCAACCACGAAGAGAGCTTTGCCGAGGTTTTGGAATTGTTGGAAAGCGATTTCGGAGAACAACCCTGCATGCTCGATTTTAAAGCCAATGCTTTAATAGCTGCCAACGATAGAGCCGTCACGCAAATGGTGCTGCGCAACTATCAGTCTATCGTGAGCGCCAGTGAGAAGGCTGATATAAGCTTTATCGTCAATACTTTGGGGATGAGCTCTCTGATCTCTATCACCAAAAATAAGTCAGCTTTGAAGAAGGCAGGACAGCGCATTGACAACATTCACCCCCTGCGCTTTTTGATGTGCGTGTTTACGGACGAACAGATGAAAGCTTCTATGGAGGCTATGCAAAGCAGAAATTGGATATGGGATGAATTTACTTCCGGTCTGCTGCGCAGCTTAGAGGAGGAGACATCTCGCAACAATCTCAAAGAATTTCTTGGTGACTTTGCCACCCAATTGGGCATAAGTGTCGATTTGATTAGTCCGTCGATAAACAAGCGGCAGTGGATGCAATTTATCAAGATACTGATCCAGAAAATTCCCAGAGATTCTAGTGCTGGCAGATACGACATGTAGATTTGGGGCATAAAAGATGCAGGCAAAAGTTTCCAGTCATTATGCAAAACAAGTTAGGGCAGAGTTCACGGCGCTTTTTGCCAAGCACAGCGCTGGTACGGCAGCTTTTCAGGGCGCGCTGATCGCGTGTATCGCCCACTGTTTTCATCTGACCGCTCTGCACCTATCAAATTGCGCTAAGGCCAAGATTATCGTGGGTAACCTTATCAGATGCTGCCCCTACACAGCAGAGCTCGCGGCTGAGCATCCGCTGTCGCAATTTTTAGAGCGCTTTATTCCCCAAAAAAGAGAAGAGAAAAAATTTCTGATAGCTGTGCTCTATGGTCTATATTATGGTGACGTGGATCTTGCCCAGCATACGCTTCAAAATCAAGTAGAGCGCTTTGATTTTTTTCTTTTACAGATTTTAGCCGAGACGGTGAGTCGGGCGACGCTCGTCAAGGCTTTAAAGGCCTTATCTTTGGATAACCAGGTTTTTCTGATCTGCTATGTGGTCAATCGTTACCGGGAAGGTTCTTTTTATATTCTCAACGCATTGATGAAAATTTTTTCGAAAAAAATGTGTCCGAGGGGCTCAGTGAATGGCGAAGAAAAGCTTTGCAAGCTTATCGCCAATCTGAGAAGCCACTATTTCGACAGCCATTATCTATATAGCTTGCTGGTAGATAGGGAGGAAGTAGATGCGCTAGCCGTTGCCGAAATTTTCGACGCGCTGCAAGCATACGCTTTGGAAGAAACGGATTGCGTGCACAAGCTTTTGCAGGAGGTGATTAAGGTGATGGTAGACTCCCCCGTACGAGTCTTCGAAGAGCTGGAAGAGATGCGCAATCCGCAAAGCTCCGCCTTGCCATCTTCGAGTTCAGCCAGGCAAAGAGCTGAAATGCAAAGAGAGAATTTGCGCCTCAGCTTCAAGTCCTTTCTTGCGCACGATTATACCAGCGAACAGCTGTGTGCGTTTTTTAAAGTTTTTGGACTTAGAAACCATTTGCCGCCGCTCATCGTAGGGCATAAAGAACGTCCAGAGCGTTCCCTCTTGGATAAACTTCAATACCTGCATCATCTTTTCAGCCATCCCACCATCTTACTACAGGTGGATGGCCAAGAAATTCTCAACCTTTTTTCCTTTGTACACAATTTTTCGATGCATTTGGAGGCATTTTGCTTTCATCCTGCCGTGTTTCAAAGCGGTTTCAGTCAGCTGGCCTGCGCTATGCCGACCAAAGGCAAATCGTTGGAAAGAGGAGGGTGCTTGGCATCCCTTTTGCAGTCCATTAATGCCCTGGAAAGGATACTCAATGCAAAATTAAACATGTCATCAGATGCACCTCAGGGCGTCCTTCAGTCAGATTGTCGGCTAATCGGAGATTTTTGCATGGTGGTTTTTGACCAGTCCCGCGCCCGATTATTTGCCAAAAACCAGCTATTTATCCAGAAGCTCATGTGCAGGTATAAATGCAAGATCATGCACATTTCTGAAGATCAGGCTTTGGAGTTAGCAGCAAAAATAGGTGTGAAAGCACTCTTGGACACCACAGGCAGGGGGGAGATGGGTTATGGAGGAGCACGCAATTGTGTCTTTTTGTTGACGGCGGTTTTGAGACATGCTTTTAAGCTGGGGAAAAGGTCTTTTCATGAAGTTCTGCAAATGGATGATTGCGCCCTGCGCGCCCTTTTTGATCAATTTACATTGGGGGGCGCCGCAGATTCGCCGCTCAGCCCTTGTGGCGATACATTGTGGATGATCGATGACGACATGGAAATCCCTTTATCCCATCTCTTTTCTTACGCTCTTTTTGCCGGAAACTTTTCAAAGGAATATGCCTATAGCGGCGCATTTGGCTATGGGAGAGGGACAAAATACCACATTTACTTTCATTATCTCCAAGATGTTTTTAATCATCCGCTTCGAAATTTTATGACTACTCAATGGCTCCAAACGACTACCCCGGCTTTGATGTCGGAATATGTGGGAAAACCCAAAGTCGGTTTGAATCTTCCCCTCGGATCCGAAGAGGCGCATTTGAAGCTAAATCAGCAAATCAGCTTTTTCTTAACTCCTTCCTACCATTTAGCCGGCACGCGCTATCCGACGAGGCAAATTCCCATAAATTTTTTTGTGGGCTTGGAAGAGTACCTTAAAAAATTCCTGCCCTATGCCTTGGGCGTGGAGCTCACTGTCTTTTTAGTCGATGCCACAAATAGTTTGGGGCGTTGCATCTTGCCCTGGAAGGATAAAAATGCTGCTCTGTCCTTTTCCTGTTTGCGCAGTGTCTTTAAGCATATGGGCGACCCGGCCCTGAAAGTGCACATGCAGCGGCGATTCTGGAAGAATGTGCATGATCTTTTGCACAGCATGCCGTGTAAAGGCAAGCTGTCTGGAACGCTGCACTACCTTTGTGGATTAGATGTGGATGCCTACCTTGCATCGCTCCAAAAAGGAAAGGCATTAGAGCTTTCCGAATGCAATTCTTTAAAGGCCATCGGAGAACTATATAAATTGTTTAAAAAAGATGCTTTAGTGTTTTCTGAATTTATTGGGTATGTGATAGAATGCATTGATGCCTCTACAAAGCCTGTACGAAGAGGGGAGGGAGAATCTCTTCCGCTTTGGCATTCGGCCTGCATCGAGCATTCTGTGGATTTTGGCGCCTTGCTCGATTGCGCTAAAGAGCATGTGGAAAGACGACATGGGATAGCCCTGGCTGAATATCCCCTGACCGGTGGGTTTTGGTTGCTAGCTCACGCTGTAGGGGCTGGTGAATTCTGTGACATCATTGGGCGGCTCATAAGCGAAAAAGAGGCTTAATAATCTATGCAACCTGTTCTGTTCATCGATGGCCACTGTGCTGTTCCATACGATCATACCTCGCTCTCTTCTGATGCTCTGGGAGGGACCGAAGCTACAGTTATCAGAATTGCCGAAAAGCTTAGCGAACGGGTTCCCGTTGTAGTCTTGCAAGACAAAAGGCAAAGCATCAGTAAATCGAAAAACGTCTCTTACTGCCCTATGGGGATAGATATCGAATCTATCAAATGGCAGGCGATCATCGCCATTAGAAATCCTCCTCTTGGCATCATGCTTCGAAGCCTGTTTAAAGACACTCCCATATGGGTTTGGGTGCATGATCTGATCACGTTATTCACACTCGATTACCTAAGGAAAATGGCAGATAAAGGTATTGGCTATATCGTCGTTTCAGACTTTCAAAAAAAGCAAATCGAAGATTTGCAAGAAGTTGATGCCTACTTGCCTGTGATGCCCATTATAAAACGCATCTATAACCCCATTGACGATGATCTGTTGCCGGACGATACCCAAGTCGACCTAAACAAGTTGGCTTTTATCAGTGCGCCACTGAAAGGTTTAGAATATACCTTGCACGCCTTTCAGATTGCCAGAGAAGCTAATCCCGACTTTGAGCTTTGGGTAGCTAATCCGGGCTATCAGGCAGGCCTTGCGGCGCAGGCCAATCTGCAGCGCAGCGCACACCCCAACGTCAGATTTTTGGGTGGTCTGTCCCATCGCGATTGCCTCAAGCTCGTGCGCCAGAGCTTGTGCCTATTTTATTTAAACCCTATTTTTCCCGAGACTTTTGGTCTTGTCCTGGCAGAATCGAACGCCGTGGGGACTCCGGTATTGGCGCATCCTTTAGGTGCTGTGCAAGAAGTGGTTTTGGATAAGCGACAGGTGATGAATACCTATGACTTACCAGCCGTGATTGAGCGGCTGATGCAGTGGCATGCAGGGGAGCGCCCAAAGGTAGAAGCGGTCGAGGCTTTTCGCCTCTCAAATATTATCGAGCATTGGCATGCCCTCTTGCTTACGACTCTTAACCCTTAACATGCACATACCGCCATGAATCCGATTCTTTTTATCGACACAATTTGTCCTATGCCCTACGACTCCCACACCTTGGAAATTCAAGCCCTCGGCGGCACGGAAGCGACTGTAGTCAGAGTGGCGGAAAAATTGAGTGAGAAAGTGCAAGTCATAGTCGTGCAGCACAACCGCAGAGAAATATCGAAGGTAGGCAATGTGGTATATTCACCCCCTTTTGCAAATCAGCTCAGCAGTGCATGGCAGGCGGTTATCTGCCTTAGACAGCCTCAGCATGTGAAGGAGCTGGTCGAAGAATTTGGACATTCCCCTATGTGGATTTGGTTTCACGATCTAATCAGTGCACCCACCTTCCAATATCTCAAGTTTATGGCTGATCACCATGTGGGGGCGATCGTCGTTTCAGACTTCCACGCACAGCAATTGCTGGCCTTGCGCCGCCTCGACCCTTTATTAGAGGTGTTTCCCAAAGTCGTGCGCATTTACAACCCTATAGATGACGACCTGCAAAGCGATGCCACGCCCGTGGACTATAACAAGCTGGTTTTTGTCAGTTCTCCACGCAAAGGTTTGGAATATACTTTGGATGCATTTGAGTATGTCAGTCAGTACATGCCCGAGTTGGAATTGCATATTGCCAATCCGGGCTACTTGCTAAACCATCCGGTTTTCAAACATATCGAGCAGATGCGCAACCCCAAGATTAAATCTATGGGGGCATTGCCCCATAAACACAACATCGATCAAATGCGCAGCGCCCTATGCCTTTTTGCGCTCAACCACGTCATGCCGGAAACTTTCGGCATAGCCTTGGCCGAATCCAACGCCGTGGGCACTCCCGTGTTAACGCATCCCATGGGTGGTGCATGCGAGGTGCTGTCATCTGATCCTGTGCAGTTGATCAATTCGCACGATTTGGAGGCCGTTGTAGAGCGCTTGGTGCAATGGCGCGAAGGAAAGCGTCCGCAAGTCTTTGCCAACGAGGCATTCCGCCTTTCGCATATTGTCAAGCAATGGGAGGATCTTCTGCTGCATTGAGCTCAAAGGAATCGAAGATGCGCAATGCGATGGCGGGGGATTTTACAGTCACGGCCCCCGCATAACCTGGGATGGGGTTGAAGGCAAATAGCGACCACAAATGGGGGGGATGGGGATCATCTGCTAGTTCGAGAATTTTGGACTCCTTGGGGTATATTATTTGATGCGCTAGATTGATCTCAACGTTTTGCATGGGGACGGTGATGCCCACTCCCAAGGCTTTCAGGGTGGCTTCTTTTTGGGTCCAGGCTAAAAAGAAGGCTTCGGTTTGCGCTTGTCCGGAAAGTGTGTAGAAGGTGCGTTTTTCCGATTCGGTCAGCACAAGCTCCTCTAAGTTGTCTTTTAGGCAATCTTTCCGGATGAATTCTATATCCACCCCGATTTCACAATGCACGGTAAATCCATATAGGGCATAGCTTTTCGAATGGGATAGATTAAATTGGATGTGTTGAGGGTTGTCTTTTAAGTAAGGCTTGCCTTTGGGCCCATGTACGTATTCTATGCTGGCCGCAGCTTGCCCCGTATATCTTTGCAATAGGTTGCGCAAAATGGACTGGGAGATGGTATAGTGTTTTTTCAGATGGTCGAAGGCAAAGCGGCTTTCTCGGGACAGCTCGCGTTCCGATAACTGGGCTTTAAGTTGTAGGTAATGCGGAAGAAATGCGTCCATATGCACGATCCATAGATGTACTTCATTGTCTTTCAATAACATAAAATGCGCGCTCTCTTTTCGGGTATGCCCTTTTGCTTGGCAGTTTACAAGGGAGTCCTCTGGCAAGTCTACAAAAATAAATCCAAGATTTGTGGTTAGGCTAAAAGAGTGCTAAGAGAGTGATATCCTATTTACATTTGGTTCGTTAGTATGGGCCGTGTGGTGTTCGGTGGCGGTGGCAGCCTTTTTAGTTTTCCCATTTGTTGGAGCGCCGATTGCCTTTGGAGCGGCCTTAGTGAGATCTGCGAGTATTTCTGTCGCTCTTGCTGCCTTTGCAATGATTTCTATGACCTTCTTTACCTAGAGTCGTTAGCATTTTCATGTAGTTTATGGGTTTTTCTATGATTGACAATTCCACCCATTTCAGCAATACTTTTACTCAGTGCGTCGTTAAGCTAGTATTTGCAGATTCGGCCGCGCCAAAGCCCGGGGGTTGAGCGATTGTAGATGGGTCCATATCTTAAGATATTGATCCATTGCGATCGTTCAAGCTAGGGAGCTTTCACGCAGGCCAGAGAATTTAAACGCGATGATGTACTAGTACACTGTAAGAATTAAAATTAAGGGTGCATCCTATTCTTCACCCCCATTCGGGGGTGAATAA
>PLSG01000372.1 GCA_003164155.1 Parachlamydiaceae bacterium
GGGCGTGAAATTGCACACCACCAGCACGAAAGGCTTGCCGTTCTGTGGCCGCCGCAGGAAGGAAATCACCGAGTGGTCGACATCGTGGAAGTCCACCCATTCAAATCCCTGCCACTGGAAGTCGACTTCATAGAACGCCGGATGCGAATGATACAGACGATTCAAATCGCGCACGAAGGTCTGCAGCTTGCGGTGCGGCTCGAATTGAAGCAGTTCCCATTCCACGCTGCGGTCGTGATTCCACTCATTCCACTGCCCGATCTCCGAACCCATGAACAGCAGTTTCTTGCCGGGGTGCGCGTACATATAAGTGAGGAACGCGCGGACATTGGCGAATTTCTGCCAGACGTCCCCGGGCATTTTCGCGAGCAACGCGCCTTTGCCGTGCACCACTTCGTCATGCGAATATACCATAATAAAGCGCTCTGAAAAGGCATATAATAAGCCAAAGGTCAGGTCGCTGTGGTGATGGTGCCTATAAAAAGAATCCTTGGAAAAGTAGCGCAAGGTGTCGTTCATCCATCCCATATTCCACTTCATGTCAAAGCCCAGCCCTCCCTGCTTTACCGGATGGGAAACCCCAGTAAAGGAGGTCGATTCTTCAGCTATGGTGAGCACGCCTGGAAATTCCTGATGCACGACGGAATTCATATGCTTAAAAAACTCGATGGCTTCCAGATTTTCCTTGCCGCCATAGCGGTTGGGTATCCACTGACCTGCTTCCCGGCCATAATCGAGATAGAGCATGGAGGCCACGGCATCGACGCGCAACCCGTCAATATGCATTTTATCGATCCAGAACAAGCCATTGGCAATCAGAAAGTTAGACACCTCCTTGCGCCCGAAATTAAAGATGTGCGTGCCCCAGTGGGGATGCATGCCTTGGCGCTCATCCGCGTGCTCATAGATAGATGTCCCATCGAATTTGCTCAGCGAAAAATCATCCGTGGGAAAGTGACCTGGCACCCAATCGATGATCACGCCAATTTGGTTGAGATGCATGTGATTGACAAAGTATTGAAAGTCTTCGGGCGTGCCAAAGCGGCTGGTGACGGCATAAAATCCAGACACCTGATACCCCCAGGATTCATCCAGAGGGTGCTCCGCGATGGGCAGCAATTCAATATGCGTATATCCCAGCTCTTTGCAATACTTAGCCAGTTCGTGAGCTATTGTGCGGTAATTGGGAAAGGCATGGTCTTTTAACTTCCAAGAACCCAGATGCAGCTCGTAAATGTTGAGTGGGGCTGGCTTCAGCCTGTCTTGCAAGCGCTTTTCAAGCCATTTTGAGTCTTGCCATTCAAACCTGTCCAAATTAGCTATTACCGAAGCTGTAGAGGGGCGCATTTCGCTGCTGTAGGCATACGGATCGGACTTAAGGCGCAGAGCGCCGTTGGCCCCTTTAATTTCGAATTTGTATTTCTCCCCTTCGGCCAGGCCTGGCACAAATAATTCCCAGACTCCTGAACTGCCCAAGCTGCGCATGGGATTCGTCTGTCCGTTCCAATGATTAAAATCGCCAATCAGCGAAACGCTCTTAGCATTGGGTGCCCACACGGCAAAACGACAGCCGGCAATGCCTTGATGGGTAAAAAGGCGTCCTCCCATAGCATTATAAAGACAGTAATGCACCCCCTGGCCAAAGAGATATTCATCAATCTGCCCAAAGGTCGGTAAAAAAGCATAAGGATCAAAGGCCAACATCCCACTCTGATGGTAAATGCGGTAATCGTGATAGGTAAAATCGCCCGGCACCACATACTCAAAGATTCCGGAGGCATGGATTAAGCGTGCTTCGACGATCTTTGAGCGCACTTCCAAAAAGATCTGATTGGCTCCAGGACGCCAAAGTCGGATCACCTTTTGTGCGTCAAAATAGGTATGCAACCCCAATAGATTATGCGGGTCATGGTGCTCCCCTTGCATGAGATTCTGGAGGCTAAGGCCAAATTGTGACGCAAAAGTATGCAGCTGAGTCGACATGAATTTACCCACGGTTTACAGTTAATAACGCAAGTGTAACTGGTCTTAATATGCTGAGATCACATCTCAAAATCATCCAGAAAGTACTCTTTGCCCTTTTCGATCTGCACGGAAGCCTCTGCCGGCTGTATGCGTCCGCGATCCTTCGTGCCTTGCCGCACGCGCATGGTTTTAACATGATTTTGGAAGGCAAAAAATATCGATCCATCGAGGGCAGCTCGGAAAATCATGCGCCGGATGTTCTTCTTGCTCCACTCCATATCGAGCTGGCCAAGACCTGCACATTCCACATCCACAAAACGGCCGCAATGAAATTCAGGAGGCAAAGCTGGCAAAATGCGCAGAGTATCACCAGCGGTTTCGATAAATAACCCTCTCAATGACCTGGCGCCATCCCTGAGCAAGAGGAGCGGTGTTAAAGCATCGCCAGGGAGTACTTTTTCTAAATTAAATCCCTGATATCTTTCATCGTTGAGGCTTGGAACTAATATGCCATGAAAGCCAGCAGTAAGCAAATTCAAAAACACTTTCACTAGCTGTATTTTATCTTTTTCTTGCACACTCTTTTCGCATTGACTAAGCAGTGCCAGCGTTCCCTTTTTACTTTTAGCCAAAGATCCCTCATACGGAATCAGCTGGTTGAGCCGCAGCCACGCAGGCAGGACTTCAGTTAAATCTCGACGGCGGCATACCATGTCCCAATCTTGCGATTTGTGGTTGCCCAAAGAAAGGCGCTCTGCGGCCGGAGGCGAATATGGCTCAAGGGGCTGCAGCTTAGCTTCTCCATTGATGTTGATCGGCTGCGGAAAAGGCATATCCAAAAGAAGCACATCCTTAGGGCGGGTTTTCTGCGCCACGGCCCCCAATTCAAAATATGAGCTATCTTCTAAATTTTGCCCTTTCTGCATAGAATAAGGCTCGCCTACCGACCAGGTCAGTCCCAACGGAGGAGTCTTTTCTATGTGAATAGCCAAAGAGTGCGCTTTAATTCCGGGAAATGCCATCGCCTGCAGGCGATAGCGCATAAAGCCGGCAGATCCATGGCCATACACACAGATGTGTGCATGTTCGAGATCGAGCATGGCAGTAAAGTCGTTGATTGGGCCATCAATTGAGAGCTCTATTTCAGTCAACACCTTGGGAATTGCCTGTGTGGCATCGTAGATGCGGATCAGAGCGGGGAATATCTCGAGTTGCCAAAGGGATCCTGGCAGCAAGAGCTTAACTCCAGGGGTATGAGAATAGGGATGAAGCCTCTCAGCAATTTTAATATGCATAGTTTAGACTTATGTGGGTAAAGTTGTAACAGGTAAAGTTAAAGGAAAGCATTTGTACGCCGTTTATAAGTTTCCGTGGCCTCATTTTTTGCACAAAAGTCCATTGCAATGGTGAACAGGGCCGTAATAAACGTATCCTAAGCTCCGGAGGGGCATACGCATCAATCTAATGTAAAGTGTTGTGTTTTAACGACTTGTGATTTCCGCGCCGTTCCACAGACTATTTTGAGTGTAAATGAAAAAAAAGCAAACTTACAATCTCGTTTGTGATGTTTATGTATGGGAAAACAAGGGCTTCCTAACCCCGGAGGGGTGGCATCTGCAAGCCCAGGGTGAACGCGCCGCGAAGCGGCAAGTGAACCCTGGGTAACGGTTAAATAAGGTTCCGAGCCCCGGAGGGGCGGCATCTCACCTGCAAAACGTTATACATAATGAGTTCTAATGCTCCATCAATAAGCGGCGTAACGTTTCGCAAGCGAGATGACGCCCCTCCGGGGCTCGAAACCCTTTTAAACCATACCCAGGATTCGCTTACCGCTTCGCGGCGCGCTCACCCTGGGCTTGCAGATACCACCCCTCCGGGGTTTAGAAAACGCTTACTTATCCATACATAAAAACCTCAAACAATCTTGTAAACTTGTTTTTTTACATTAACTCCTTAAACCATATATGGGATGTTATCAAAAAACGCAATTCATTAAAAATCAACATTTTACACTAGCTTGACGCGTATGCCCCTCTGGGGCTACGCAGTGGGCTTCACCCATACCGCTCCTCCGGAGCTTAGGGCATTGCCAACGCGAACCTACTCTCAAACCTACAGACGGTTATGCTCATCTCCTTTCAGGGGTGCAAATTGTCTTATTTTTCCCGTCTGCGCTTCGGCCACATGCCCTCACCCCTATTCATTTTTTAGGAGGTTACCACTTCCCCCACAAGCCCCTCAGCAGAGTTTTCGACGAGTTTGACCTGGATGATTTCATTGGGAGAATGTGTCTTGCCAGCGACTAAAACCGGAAGGAAATTTTCGGTATGCCCCATCATCATATGGGGATGCTGGCTATCGGCATTTTCGGTGAGGATCGACATTGTCCTACCCACAAAGCGTTGTCGCAAGGCAAAGGCCATCTGCTCAGACATACGCAAGACTTCTTGTTTGCGCATTTTAATGACCGCATGCGGCACTTTATTGGGCATCAAAGCCGAACGAGTTCTCGGCCGATCGCTATAGGGAAACATATGCACTTTGGCAAACTGAACCTCGCGCATGACCTCCAACGTGTCTGCAAAATCGCTAGCGCTTTCTCCTGGAAAACCGACGATTACATCTGTGGTGAAGGTGAAATCGGAACTAGCGGCAAGCAGCCGATCCACTGTTTCAAAAAAAATCTGACGGGTGTACTTTCTGTTCATGCGCTTAAGAATGACATTGGATCCCGACTGCAGCACTACATGCATAGAATGACAGGTCTTGCTTCCATTGAGGATGGCATCGGATAAATCATCGTCGACTTCATCCGGGTCTATAGAGGACACGCGCAAGCGTTCTAAACCTACAATCTTATCTACCGCACGGACTAGATCAGCTAGGCGATGCCCTTTTTCTTCGGGAGGGCGATTGCCATCGAAGTCGCCAATATTGATGCCAGTCAGTACCACTTCTTTATATCCATTGGCGACGAGTCCTTCGACCTCAGCGATCACTTCGGCTACTGTGCGCGAGCGCGATCTGCCGCGCACATAGGGAATAATGCAATAGGTGCAGAAGGAGTTGCAGCCGTCTTGCACTTTGACAAAGGCGCGGGTATGCGCTTCGAAGCGCTTAATGGAAAATTCGGGTAAATCTTCACTGGGAAAAAGGGTCGCTAACAAGTTTTCCTTGTCTTTATTGGGAACTACATGCGTAACCCCCTCTATCTGCTGCACGGCTTCTGGCTGTCTTTCGGCAAAGCATCCCGTCACCACGACCTTAGCCCCAGGATTTTGTTTGGCTAGCTGTCGAATCTCATGCCGGCTGCTGCTATCAGCGGACTCGGTCACTGTACAGGTGTTCACTATGCAAATATCAGCGGCCTCCCCCTCTCCAGCGGCAGCATAGCCCAGGGCTTCCAGCTGATTTTGATAGGCTTGCGACTCGTACTGATTTGTGCGACACCCTAATGTTACTACCTTGAATTTCTTATCTGAATCGCCCATGTTGCCAAAATCTACTGCCTAAAAGTGTTAATGAAAGATGCAGTTTGCCATTTTTTTTGTTAAAATACAAATGGAGTTTGGAAAAGATTAACTCACGATATAATGCGCAATATTGCCAAGATGCACCTGGGGCAAACTCACATGCATGATAATGTCGTTCTCATCATATTCCTTCTTCAAGATATGCCCGATGCGCATGATATCGCTGACCACGCTGTAATCACTTTGAGGAATGCGCAAAACCACCGTTTTACGCAGATTTTGCAACTCCTGCACCATCAGATGCTGCAGCTCCTCGAATCCCACATGGTTTAGAGCAGATATCTGCACATTTTTAGGATATTTGATGCGCATCCGGTTGATCATGGATGCATTCTCGCATTTATCAATCTTATTGAAAACGGTGATGATGGCCTTTTCATCCGCCTTGAGCTCTTTTAGCACTGCATAGGTAGCTTCGGCCTGCTCTTCGGCCATAGGATGGCTGACGTCAATCAGATGGATCAGCGTGTCGGCCTGTATGGACTCTTCCAAAGTGCTTCTAAAAGCCGCCACCAAAAGATGGGGAAGCTTGCGAATAAAACCGACCGTATCGATTAACAAGACTTCTTGATTGTTTGGCAGCAGATATTTACGTGTGGTGGTATCCAAAGTGGCAAACAGTTTGTCTTCGACGAAGACCTGAGATCCAGTCAGAGCATTTAGCAATGTCGACTTACCCGCATTAGTATAGCCCACAATGGCAAAAATGGGAACCTCGGCGCGCTCGCGCAAAGTGCGCTGCGTGATGCGGTAAGCCCGCAAACTATCGATCTCCTTGCGCAAATCATCTACTTTTTTCTTTAAAATCCGCTTGTCGATTTCTATCTGCTTTTCCCCTTCCCCCTTGAGATAGGCACCTGTGCCGCCCCCTGTGCCCGCCTGACGAGAAAGGTGCGTCCACAGCCTTTTTAGGCGGGGAGCTTGATACTTGGCTTGCGCCAATTCAATTTGCAGGCGCGCTTCTTTAGTCTGGGCGCGCTGCGCAAAAACATTTAAAATAACTTCGGTTCTTTCCATCACAGGGATTCCAAAGGCTTTCTCTAAATTGCGCTGCTGGCTGGGAGTGAGCTCGTCGTCCATCACCACCAAATCTACGGCCAAATCTTTGGCCAGCTGCACTAGCTCTTCTAGTTTACCTGTACCTATATAGGTCGCCCCTTCGATCTTTCTCAAATGGCAGGTCACCTTTTGAGCGCATTCGGCTCCATAGGTCTGCAAAAGCAGTTCCAACTCTTCCAGATGCTCCTCACAGACTAGGCGCTGGGGACCCGATCCATGAAATGTGGCTATTAGCAACGCCTTGTGCAGTCTTTTTTCTTCACCTTGCGCGGCGCTTGGCTCAGCCGGAGTTTGTCCTGATTTAATCGTGTGCGTCATAGGTATCTCCTTATGGGTAAAATATATCCTCTCAGGCCTTAAAGTCGATCACCAGTCCGTCATAAGCCAGGCGGACATCTGGGGGCAAGAGAGCGTTGGTCTTATCGTGATCTAGTTCATGTGCAATATGCGTAATCCAGGTTTGCTCTGCTCCCACGCGCCTAGCAAACGCTATAGCCTCATCGACGCTGAAATGGGCAGGTGAAGGAGTAAGCCGCAAGGCGCTGATAATCAGCACCTCGATGCCTTGCAGATCCTCGAAAATTGTTTCAGGGTATTCGCGAATATCTGAGATATACGCCATATTCCCAAAACAATACCCATTAACCTGCATGCCCAGCTGCTGATAGCTCAGATAGCGGAGAGTATGGCCTAAAAACTGCAAGCTGCCGCGATCAGAGGGCAACACCTGCATATCAAAAGAGGTGATAAATTGCTTTTCGGGCTTTCTGTCGGCTAGAATATAGTCAAAGCGCTTCTTCAAGTCACAGTAGGTGGCTTCTGAAACAAGACAAGGTATAGCCCCCCGATTGATATGATTAAAAACACGCAGATCATCTATGCCCCCGGTGTGGTCGTAATGCGCGTGGGTGATGAGCACGCCTTGAATGCTTGTTATGTGGTTATTCAAGGCCTGCATGCGGAAATCCGGCCCTGCATCGATTAGCACAGGTGTGTCCTCGACTCCCCTCAAGGTAAGCAAAACCGATGTCCTCAGACGAGCATTGTAGGGGGACTTCGATTTACAAACGTGGCAGGCGCAGCCAATCACTGGGATGCCAAGAGACCCCCCAGTGCCTAAAAACAATAACTGACTCGGCCTCTTCATAAAGACGAATTGAACAAAGTTAGCGTTTCTTGGTATATCTTAG
>PLSG01000503.1 GCA_003164155.1 Parachlamydiaceae bacterium
ATCAAGCCGCCATTACCCAGGCCACCACAAACGTGGCTAATTCGCAAAGCAGCATGACGGCAACCATTGGTGCGCTGAGCGCAAATCAAACCCAAATCAACAACGTGGCCAATCAGTATCAAACTAACATGGCGGCGGATACTGCGACGTTGCAAAGTCTAAATAAGACGCTAAGCACTCAACAAGCTGTTTTAGCCGGTCTCAATCCCAAGACCCAGCAAACTCAGATCGCTGCTCAAAATCAACTCATAGCCAACACACAGGCCTCTATTACCAGCATGACGACAACCTTGGCGCATGACACGGCCTTGTACAATGATGCGCACAATTTGTCTTTGCAGATTAGCGCGCTCAATGCCTTTTCCGTAGCCANNCCAACTACCCCACTTCTTCCTTTGCCTCGGCGGTAACCAGCGTCCAAACGGCTAATAACTTGCTTTCCAGCGATCTTATAAAATATGCCAGCGGCGGAGATGCACCTACCCAGACGGCCATGCAAAGCATCAATTCTAATTCCCAAAGTCTGCAAAGCCAGCAGACGGCGTTGATCGCCAATCTAGCCGCGGTGATCTCTACCACGGCTCAGCTAGGGACTGATTTTAACGCCTTTACCACGGCTTTAACGGCGGCCAATGCCACTACTGTGGCGCTAAATACCCAAAGGGCCAAGGATTATCCTGAGCTGCTGCCTTTGCCCACGGCGACTGTTCCCACAAGCGACACAGACACGGTAACTACCTTGCCAGTGGTAGATTATGCTCCATATAGCGCTTTGGATCAGGAGGCGATCACAGCTTACTTGCATACCTTGGCTAATCAGCAAAGTTATTTTTTAAAGGGTTTTACTGCCGAGCAGATTGCCGAGCAGAAAAATCCCGTTTTTTCGCAACATCACGGCATAACGCCCGATTCCAGCGACGCTTCTACTATTCCCTTGGCCTCTTCTTCGCCTGGGGCAATGGGCTTGACCAGTCTTACCACGGGATTGGATCCGGCTGCCACCGATCAAGCCGTGGGCAAGCAGCTCTTTGAAAATGCCATCCGTTTATCGCAGCTAAATATTCCGGCCTCGTCTGCTCAAAATATCGCCGGCCAAATGCAGGCTTTGGGCGTTTCGCTGCTGAGTAAAGGCTCGCTTGCGGGCATTTCGACTGGACTCTCCGCTCTGAATAATACCTTGCCGGCCAATCAAAATAGTCCCACGATTGACCTGGCGCTTACCTTGGGACTGGATGCATCCGTCCTAAATAGCGTTCAATCGCCAGATACCAAGGCTGCGATTGTACAAGTTTTGCAAAGTGATCCTGGTTTGGCCAATCTCACTCCCCAGCAAATCAATACCTTAGCCGATCAACTACAAGCCTCCTTGACGCTCTCCCTCTATTCGGCTGTGGGCGCGCAGCTGGTGAATCAGATAAACCCAGAGCAGCTGCCCTTGTTCTTGGCAGTCTTACAAAATGCGGTCGATCCCAGTAGTGCGGCTTTGTCTTCGCAAGCTAACTTTTCGAATCTTCCGGAGCTGATCAACCAAAATCCCCAAGGCTTTCAGGATGCTTTGACCAATAGCTATGTGCTGCAAGGCCTGACTTTGGATCAAGCTACGCAGCTTGCGGCGGCGATTGTAAAAAATGTGCAAGCTGCGGCGAGTGCGGGCGGGGGAGCTCCCTTTACCCAGCAGGATTTTGCAAATGCTGTGCAAAGCGCTGTGCAAGCTAACCCAAATATTGAGACGGCTTTGTTGACCAGTGGCTTCGTGCAGCAAGGCTTGTCGCAAACGCAAGCCGGAACGTTGGCGGCAGCCATCGTGAAAAACCTGCAAAGTGGAGAGTCGTTTTTACAGGCTGAGCAAAGTGCTTTGCTAGCTAATCCGGCTAGCGAGACGGCTTTATTGGCCAACAGCTTTGGGCAGCAAGGATTAACCCAAGTCCAAGCCGGTCAATTGGCTTCTAGCGTGGTGAATAATCTACAAGCTGCCGCTGTCGCCTCTGGTGCACCGCTCACTCAGCAAGACTATGCCCAGGCTGTGCAAAATGCCTTGCAGGCTAACCCTGCCATTCAGACGGCTGTATTGGCCAATGGCTATATGCAACAGGGCTTGAGCCAAACTCAAGCCAGCCAACTGGCTACGGCCGTTGTGCAAAATTTGCCTGCGCAGACAAGCTCTAGTGCGCCGCTAACGCAGCAAGACTATGCCACTGCTGAACAAAGCGCCTTAGCTGCTAACCCGGCTATTCAGACGGCTTTATTGGCCAATGGCTATGTGCAACAGGGGTTGAGCCAAACTCAAGCCACCCAATTGGCTACGGCCGTAGTGCAAAATTTGCCGGCGCAGACAAGCTCCAGTGCGCCGCTCACCCAGCAAGACTATGCCACTGCCGAACAAAGCGCCCTAGCCGCTAATCCAGCTATTCAGACGACTTTATTGGCCAATGCATATGCGCAATTGGGCTTAACCCAAAATCAAGCCGGACAGCTGGCTTCCGCCGTAGTGCAAAACCTACAGGCTGATGCCACCTCGTCCAGTACTCCTCTCACTGCGCAAAACTACGCCAGTGCCGCAAATACTGCTTTGAATAGCGCTTTACAAGCTAACCCGGAAATTGCCTTAGCTTTAGCCTCTGAAATTAATGCCCCTACCGATGCTTCAGCTAGTGCGACGCAAGTGGCGCTCAATAGCGCCAGTCTATCCCTGGTAGTTCAGCAGATGAAGGAAAGTGTCTTTGACTATTTAAAGCCCAAGCTCGGCTTTTCTTTAGCTCAGCAATTTGCAGATAGCATTTCCAATGTCTTGGGCAACATTTCCTATGTAAATGATGCCAACGCAAAAGATTACGCCGACGATGCTAAATTCTTTCAGAATCGGAAGGATACCACTGCCAAGGTTGTGGATTATGCCGATCGGGAATATACCATCGGAATAAGTAAAGCTCTGCTCAACACTTTGAACACCCAACAACAAACCCAAATAGCTTTGGATACTACGCAGTCATTTCAGAGCTTTCTCAAATATCCAGATCGGCTGGATAAGTTTTTTGACAGGTTTTTAGATGTCGGCCATAAGTTTTTCGGCATCATCTATCGCACGCAACCGGGTTCGGTTTCCAACTATATGGATCCCGACAGTTCGGGCATTTTAAGTTAGGCAGCCTATTAACTTGCGCTATTACTGTGGAGTGGCAGCGCCTTACTTTCCCAATATTTTAAGTTTTTGGATGAGGGCGTTAAACTCCGACATATCTTTTTGCAGCTTGAGGCTGAGTTCTCCCAAAGCCTTCCTGCCTTCTTTTTCGGCTGAAGGGGTATGCCAAATGGGTTCCTCCATTTCAAAGACCTTTTGTGCCGCTTGTCGCAAAACATTTTCGCTAGCCAGCTTGAGCGCTTCCATTTCGCGCTCTAAGAGGATGAGATTCTGTTGCACACCTTCATTGTTGCCTTTGGCGCCGCTGGCCAGAATAACCTTGTGCAGCTGCGTATATACGTCGTGCAAATATTTCGTTTGTCCTTGGATTTGGCTCACCAAGAGTTCAAAGTAGGAGGGGGCAGGACCGCCAGCGGGAGTCTCTATCTCGCCTTCTTTTGTCCATGCTTTGATGGACTCCACTTTGCCTCCTTCTCCATAGGTGATTTCTTGGGATAAAACCCCAGTGGGGTGCCATGTACGTGCCTTGCCGCAAGGAAGGTCGTGGCTGTACTCCACTTCCATGACCAAAGAATCATCTTCATTCCACATTCTTTCTGGGCCATGATGTTCACCCATGGAAAAATGCAATTCGCGCGTAGGTTTTCCGGTGGGAAAGTATAACCAATTTATACCATCCAATTTTCCCTGCTGATAGTTTAAGCTCGATTTAATGCGCCCGGAAGGATAGTAATAGAACTGAGGCCCTTGTTTGCCTTTTGCGGCATAGCCTTGTAAGCTGTACAATACCCCTGAGGCGTAAAATAACCACATTTTGCCCATCTGCATTCCATTGATATACCAGCTGCGCCCTAAAACCTGTCCTTCTTCGCTAAAAAAAGTCACCGGACCATGCAGCTGATCGTGCACATAAAACTGCTCGAATTTGAGTTGCCCACCCGGGTAATAAAGGCGATAAGGGATGAGGGAAGGGGCAATTTCCTCGTGAATATCTATGTCCAATTCCACATCTACTATGCTTATTTTTCCGGCTTCAAAAGTATAACCTGCAAAGAGCTTGTTTTGTTCTTTTTGGACAGAAGGAACAATATTATCTAGCATGACGGCATGGCGACGGAGTTCCTCGAGCACGGCATCTTGCATTTCTACGTGAAAACGAGCTCCTCCCTCTAAGTATTTAAACATCGCAGTAATCAGACTATTGATTTTAAGCTTCTTTTCCTCTGGAGTTGAGTCGGCATTGAGAATGATTTTTTGCTTATTTATTTCGTTTATGGCTAAGAAGAAATTGCCGAAATCTTCTAAAACTGTCTGGTAAGCGGCTTCAGAGGGAAGATCGAAGGCTGGTTTTTGGGCATTCTCTTGATAGGATGCTTGGAGGGCTTGGAGTTTGGGAATTATGTTTTTAAAACTAATCTGGAGTTCTTCCACGAGATTTATAAGTGTGCGCAAAGTCACGTGTTCTGGCATATGGCAATTTTGGATTTCTCCGTGTAAGCGCACGGCAAGTGCATGCGTCTGATGGAGGTATTTGTCTGCCGCATCTTTGAGAGCTATATTGGGTATATTTTGCATGCCAATCCCCCCTTCGGTGGAATTGATGATCACTATCTCGGGGGTTTCTGCAGCTTGCGAGGCAAACCACATAGACTCATTTATCCACTTCCATAGGGTGTAGACCGGTTTTCCATAGATGTCTTGACGCACGATGAGCTCTTCTTGTGCATTTTTTGTGCGTAAGTTTTGCTCTTTGGGATGGAGGGGATGGCTTTTTACGCCGGAATGATAAGACTTGGAGTCCGAATATGCCAAATCAACCCCTACTAAAATAATTGGATTGCATCCCAAAAGCTTAGCTATTGAAAAACTGAAATTGACCACATTAAATCCAGAGTTGATTTCAGGTGCATTTATCCCCATTTTTTTTTCGAACCATGAAGGAAGACGGCTAGTCTCGCTCCCTTCTGAGCAAATCTTTAGTCCGTGCACGAGCTGCATGCAGGAAAACGAGGCTCTAGCCTTATAGATATAGGGAACTTCATAGGCCGTATGCATAATTAAACGCGTTCGGCCGGGAATATGTGGATCTATGCCTAAACCAAAATGAGGCCAAAAACCTCGCGAATTGACCGCATTCAGGGCCGTGCCGCCCGCAAAAATGAGCGCCCGTTCGCAGAGATTTTCTAGAAGGTCTAAATTTTTATCCATTGAGGGTCCGGCACCACATATGATGGCGGGCATCCCTTTGAATTGATTTTGCAAGAGATTGCAGCGATAAGCTTCGGGTAGATATATTAAATTGGGATAGAAGTTAAAATAAAAATGCCTGCCATAATTGTTAAATTCGGCTAGACATGCCCTGCGCAGCGCGATCCAATGGTCTAATTGATAGTGCAGATTTTGATAAGCTTTTTGATCGGACTTTTGGGCATAAGCCTTTAGGGCCGAAATGGTATATGGTATATGGGCAAATACCTTGGTTATATTCTGGATCTCCTGCATGCATTTTTGGCTGTCGCTCTGGCTCAACAAAAACAAGCTCACTTGCAGGTTTTGCACGATCTTGCTTCCTAGATCTGTCTCGAACAGGCGGCGTATGACTTCGGGATCATCTTCTAAAAAAATTAAGTGATTTTGAGGGTTTTTTAACCACTCTAGGGCGGCTGCATAGTAATACCCTAAGCCTACTCCATAGACAAATATCAGATGGTTGTCTGAAGGCGCTAATGCTTCAAACCAGGTCTTGGCCTCTTCAAGGGGATTGTCATCATGTAAGAGCTGATCGCCGTCTTCTGTTTTTCTGACAAGATTATCCATTCCTTGGGAGGTCTTCACGAAGAAAACACGTTTATGCCTCAGCATGTTTATGCGCAGGGCGCTTTGCGTATGCAATTTTGCCCATCGCTCTATATTCTGCTGAAATATTTCTGTGTCCATGGCGCCTCCTTATTTAAAAATTTACTTTACGATGGGGCGTTTGGGAAAGTCAAATAAATAAAGTCGCTTTATTTCTTAGGAATCTGGAACAGGGCAGATGGTCTACGGCTTGAGAGCTATAACTTCTGAGATGCGGATGTCTCTGTATTATTCACTATACAGCACGCCTTCAGCGTGCAAGAGTTCATCTAGCCTACCTAGGGCGTTGCCCTAGGCT
>PLSG01000539.1 GCA_003164155.1 Parachlamydiaceae bacterium
ATGCGAACTAAAACGTTTTTTCCCTCAATAATATCTCCCCAGTGATTTGTAGGATCGCTTTTCAACGATATTTTTAGGTTGATACCTATGTCCATTCGGGGGGGGTGAGGAATAGAATGCTTTCACCCTCAATTTTAATGCCTACGGTGTACTAATATATAGTCAAGCCAAGATTCAGCATCTTTTCGCCATCATTTTTCAGTGGCAACTTGGGTTAAAACAACCTCACAAAAGTCCTCCAGCGCCCTATTCTGCTTATACGAGCGCATGCCCTGGCGCATTGCCTGCAGCCCTGTGTGCTGGTCTTTGGCCAAACCTATGATGGCCTCGGCAAGATTTTTGGGAGTGGTCTCCCTTTCTTTAAAAAACACTCCGCCGCGAACCTGACTTTGCATAAACTGCGCATTGTGCTCTTGATGGTTGTCAGAGGCAAAAGGAAAGGGAATCATAATTCCCGGCACTTCAAAAGCAATCTGTTCGGCAATGGTGGAAGCTCCGGCGCGCGACACCACCAAATCGGCGGCCTGCCAAGCCAAATCCATTCTTTTCTCGAAATCTTTGACGCAAGCCGCGATGCCGGCTTGGGCATACAGCTGCTGGATCTCGGCTGTGCGCTGCCTATCCCCGGTGAAGTGGATGACCTGCAGATTGGCCATAGCTGGAAGGAGATGCTGCACGGCAGCTTGTGAAAAGAGGGCATTGAGAGCCTTGGCGCCTTGGGATCCGCCAAAAACCAAGACGGTCAAGCCAGGCTCTTTTGAAGAGTGAGCAGGCAGCTGGAAGTAGCGGCGGGCCTCAGCTTTAGAAACCGGGTTTTTAAGGGCGCTCTCATACCCCTCGCGCAAGGGCATTTCCACGGCAACGCAAGGGCTTTTCAACCATTTGGCAGCATCGGGAAAGTAGATGGCTGTCATCTTGGCATAGCGGGAGATCAAGCGGTTGACTTTCCCCGGCATGCTGTTGGCCTCATGCAGCACAATGGGTATTTGGGCCAATTTGGCGGCCGCCAGGACTGGAAAGCTATGATAGCTGCCAAAACCTACCACCACATCTGGCTTAAAGCGCCTAATCAACCGAAAGCTTTGCCATGCACCCAGCCCCATACGGCTAAGCGCTTTTAGCGCACGCAGCGGATTCTTCAGCGATAATGCTCCACAGGCTATCTCCTCAAAGGCAAAAGAGCCGCGTTCAAAATAGCGGCTAGTCGCAAGTCCGCCTCCGGCAAATAATACTTCCAGAGAGGGTTCTTTAGCCCGCAATTGTCCCGCCAAGGCCTGGGCAGGATAGAGATGGCCGCCCGAGCCACCTGCTGCAATGAGAATGCGCTTATTCATCTACTACCTAAATTACTTTGTATTTTTAATCGTCTGGCTACTGAATCGACATTGAGTAAAATGCCTATGCCCAAGGCATTCGCCATGAGAGAGGATCCGCCTTGGCTAAAAAACGGCAGATTCAGTCCAGTACTTGGCAAAAGTCCAGAAACCACCCCCAAATTTAAAAAAGCCTGAAAGCTAATCAAAAATGTAACGCTCGCCGCCAGGTAGAAGCTCTCCCTGTCCACGGCCGCATTGGCGATATTAAATCCGAGGTAAGCCAGACTCATATATAAAAAGATCAAAAAGGCGATTCCCATAAATCCAAACTCTTCGGCGTAAATGGCCGCGATATAATCGTTTTGAGCTTCTGGTAGATAGCTAAGCTTTTGTAAACTGTTGCCAGGCCCTTTTCCCCACAGCCGCCCCGATCCGGCGGCAATTTTAGCCTGATAGGGCTGATGTCCTTTGCCCTTGAGGTCGAGTTCGGGATTCCAATACACTTTCAGACGCGATTGAGCATAAGGCAGATGGTAGACGGAGACACAGCCAATGGCTACACAGGCCAGCAGTGGCAAAGCCCAATATTTAAAGCTGATCTTGGTAAGCACGCAGAGCATGATCAGCGTGACGGCGNNGTGATCAACACCATCGGTATGGAGACAATGCCCACTAGGCGTAGGAACTGGCGAAATGAAAAGCCTTCAGCTTCGTGTTTTAGAAAGCTGTGGATAAAAAATCCGGGCACTATATATTTAACAAATTCCGAAGGCTGAATGGAATAACTACCCACGCCAATCCAGCGGCGCGATCCATTGACTTCCCGTCCTATGTGGGGAATCAGCGTCAGCACCAAGAGCAAGCTAAACACCGCCAGCAGCAACGGACTCAACTCCAACAGCTTCACATACCCCACGCGCCATACGCCATAGGCAAGTACGCCGCCCAATAAGGCATATAGCATCTGCTTGTAAAAAGCCTGATGCATGTTCTTATGCAAACCTAGGTCCAAAATTTCCGCCGAAGTGGTATTGAAAATCATCACCAATCCCATCGAAAAGATGCACATAGCTATGATCAACAGCAAATATCTATGGGGCAACATGCCAGAGAGTCCCGTGGTTAAAATTTAAAGTAACTATTCAGTAGCGGCGAATGTGTGCTCCACCCAACAATATTCGCGAACGTGCTCACGAAGGAGTTTCTATTTGGAAAAGTACACCTTAGCTCTAACAAAAGAGGATTGCTNNAGGCGGGCTCCCGGAAATGAGAATCCCTAAACTAAAACGTTTTCAATGCAATACCCAACATATTCGCGAATGTGCCCGAGCCCGTTACTTCACGCGAATCTTATCGCCCACTTTGAGATTGCGCGCTTTAGCCTCATCTAAGCTGTTGAGGCGCAATAGGTCGTCAAATTTGACATGAAACTGCCGGGCGATCTTCCAGGGATTATCTCCGCTCTTGATCGTATAGTAAACGGGTTCTCCTGCCGCGACTTCTTTTTTAGGCTCCCATTTATGTGCGGCAGCTTCGGCAGCCCCGATATTTAGCGGCTTCTTCTCTCCCGGAGGAATGCGCAGCACCTGTCCTACCGAGATTTTCTCGCTGGAAAGGTTATTCATCTTCACAATCGCCTGCACAGAGGAACCATGCGCCCTGGCGATTCTTTCGAGGACATCACCGCGCTTTACGGTAACTTCCACATATTTTGCATCGCCAGATAAGCTGCCCGGCAGAGCAGAATGTGCAGGCAGAGCGCCATTTTCCACTGACAAATCATCTAAGATGATCAACTGTCCATTTTGCGCATTGTATTGCGTGATTACATTATCCACTTCATCCACCATTCCATTCCCTAAATTGCTTTGGGAACTATTCGAGAAGCTAGAAGTACCGCCGCTGGAATCCCAAGAAGAAGGCTTAACTTCGGATAAACCATGTGGCTGAACAGAATCTTGAATGGTGGGTGGCGATATCGCCGTTAAAACTTGCGCCACTTCGGTAGGTCCGCTGTCTGGGTGGTCTTGGAAATCCATTGCCAAGGCAAAAAGCAACGCAAGCAGTCCTGCANNACACCGCGACAAGAATAGTATCTCTTCTAGTCATTGTAGCACTCCAGATTTGGGGTGGCCGAAGTGAAAAAGGTAGGTATTAAGTGAAGCATCTTTTGTCACGTTTTCTGCATGGTCAAACGGCCACAAAATCTGCCTCACCCATACCTACCTTTTCACTTCGATAACCCCTTTTATTTATAACTGATTGACAAATTTTTTAAATTCTTCGCCTCGATGCGCATAATCCCTAAACATATCAAAGCTCGCGCAGCCGGGTGACAGCAGCACAAAATCCCCTGCNNCAACCCCTCGCAAATTACCACGGGAAAAGCCGGGGAGAGCTGCTGTTTGATCTTTTCGGCGGCAAGTCCAAGGGCATATAAGCACTTTACGCGGCCCCCAAAGGCCTCAATCCACGGAGTGTACTCGGCGCCCTTATCCACGCCACCCACGATTAGCACTATTTTGCCGGGCAAAGTCTGCACCGCGCGTATGACGGCGTCGATATTTGTGCCTTTGCTGTCATCATAATAGCTCACGCCGTTGAGGCTACGGCAAAATTCTAAACGATGCGGAGGTTTGCGAAAAGAAGTTAAAGCGGCGCAAAACATTTTTGCGGTCACACCCATGGCACGGCACAGGGCATAAGCTGCCATCTGATTTTCTACATCGTGGCTGATTTTGCCTTGAAGGTTTTCTGGCAAGGTATAAGCTCTTTGCCCGTGCTCAAAGACTTCAAATTTATCGGTGAACAGCTCGCAATCTGAACTATATCCATAGCTCTTAACTGAAATTTCCCGGTCATCATCTTCTAAAAGCTGGCTATAGGCTTTCCTTGTGCCCTCTTCCACAAACAACACACCTGTGCGCTTCAGGCACGCTTTGATCCGAAATTTAGCTTGGGCATATTCTAACATGGATTTATAGCGATCCAAATGATCGGGGGTGACATTCAAAATTGCCGCAGCATCGATTATCTTGCTGTGCAGGGTCTCTAGCTGGTAGGAGCTCAGTTCCAGCACCAAAACCCTATCCTTAGGTCTCCCTCCGGTATAGCCATCCTCGATTAATTCCTCGGTCAGGGGCACGCCCACATTGCCCAAGGCTTTGGCCGAAATGCCGCTGGCGTTGAGCACATGCTCCACCAACTTTGTGACTGTGGTCTTGCCATTTGTGCCAGTAATGGCCACACAGCGGTTGCTGATGAAGCGGCAAGCCAGCTCCATTTCTCCAATAACCTCTAGCAATGCCCTGCGGGCAGCTTGACACAAGGGGTGTTGAGGAGAAACTCCGGGGAATACTACCACAAAATCAAATGCTGGCATATTCAAAGTGGCTTGATCTGAGCCAAAACCCATCCCTTCGGCACACAAGGCCTCTATAATGACGTCATGGGCCAAAGCGGCATGGTTCCGATCTACCGCATGCACGCTTGCGCCATTCAACAAGAGGAACTTTGCTGCGGAAGATCCACTGCGCCCCATCCCCACGACTAAGACATTTTTACCTGCGTAAACACCTGATTTAGAATGCATCCCTCATTCCTTTCTACTGAAATTTTATAGAAGCGATACCTAAGATGGCCAGCAGCAATCCCACAATCCAAAATCTGGTGACCACTTTGGTCTCGGCCCAACCTTTGTATTCAAAATGGTGATGCAGGGGAGCACATAAAAAAATGCGCTTTTTATTATACAGGCGATAACTGGTGATCTGCATGATCACAGACATCCCTTCCGCCACAAATACGCCTCCAACAAGCGCCAGCAGGAATTCGCGCTTTAAGAGCACCGCGCAGACGCCAATGATCCCCCCTAGTGTCAAGGAGCCCGTATCGCCCATAAAGACCTGCGCAGGGTGGGAATTATACCACAAGAAACCGAGACAAGCGCCTACCAGAGCAGATAAGTAAATGGCAATTTCTCCACTGCCTTCGATATAGAGAATATGCAGATAGCCAGCAATATCGACGTTATTCGATATAAAAGCAATTAAAGCTAAGCAACTTGCCACGATAATCAGACAACCGGTCGCCAAGCCATCCAATCCATCGGTAAAATTCACAGAGTTGGAAGTGCCGGTGATCACTAAAATGATAAATACGGCGCATAGAGATCCAAAAACCCCGCCGAAGACAATCACAGGGTCTTTAAAGAAGGGCATGTAAACGCGCGAGGCGTATTCTTGCAAAGTGAGCGTCGTCGTCGAGGGTGGATCGTACTCTTGAAGGGTACCTAGCACGGCCGATAAAGGCACTTTGCCCATAGCTACATGTTCTTTCACCACAGGCGGTGCATACCAGTCACTTACATGCAAAAAATCGCTGAGCGGCGGATAGAGCAGATAAGCGGCAATGCATCCTGAAAATAAAAGCTGGGCGCAGAGTTTCTTCTTGATGGACAACCCCTTGGTATTTTTATATCTCAGCTTAAGGTAGTCGTCCCAGCCGCCCACACATCCCAAATATAAGGTCGTCACAAAGAGAATGAGCGTAAAAATGTGCTTTAAATCCATCCACAAGAGCATAGAGACAAGCATGGCAAATAGGATCAACACCCCTCCCATGGTGGGGGTATTCTTTTTTTTCTCATGCAGCCGTCCCAGGTGGGGACACTCATCCGTGCGGATGGTTTGGCCTATCTTGAGCTCATACAGTTTTCTGATAAAAAAGGGTCCTAGCAGTATCGACAATAGAAGGGCGGTTAGAGAGGCGAGTATCATTCGGGTGGAATAATACGAAAATACCGCGGGCACTTTTAGGTGCAGCGTCTCTCTAAAAAAATGTATGAGGTAAAAAATCATGGTATCTCTTGCTTTCCTGTTTTGCGATCATGCTAGACATAATAGTCTAAGCAGAAAATAAAAAAAAGCAAGCTGTATCCACTTTCTTGCGAATTTTTCTTGACCTTTCATATCCCTTTTGGTTATAAAGATGCCATTCACTGCACAACAGGTCAATAGGTAGCCCCGCTAACCAGACCTAAAGTGAAAGGCAAAGGGAAGTGAAAACTTAAGTTATAGTCAGATAAGTTGCCCAGCATATTATCTGATAGGCTGCCTTTGCTAGCTGTGAATGCAATTATCTCTACGACCTAAGGTGGCATCGCCAAGTGGTAAGGCAGAAGCCTGCAAAGCTTC
>PLSG01000569.1 GCA_003164155.1 Parachlamydiaceae bacterium
AGAGGGCCATGCCTTCTAAGTAGCTAGTTCCCTTAGAGCACACGTGAGCAGCTGCTTGATCTTCTTCAGAATCTTCTAGGGATGGATCTACATCTCTAAGTGTTTGTGGCAGGTTGAAATATTTCAGCAAAAGCGCCTCTTCATTTTGCGTGAGCTGCAAAGTAGTGGCATACGCGGCGACAGGCAAGTAATTATGGAAATATGTATGCCTAAGTTTTTGCTGTTCCTCTGCAAACTCTGCTGGCTTTTCCTCTGGCTGGTCACTAAGTTGGGCATTTTTGAGTAAGCAAGCCTTGGCACATAGATATACGGCGCAGGCTTTGGGATCTTTGTCCAAGTTTTTGGCTTGTAGCTCGTGTATCCATGTAAAAAGCTGTATTTCTTGTGGCGTATAGCTTTTAAGCTTGCGTGCATTTTCGCGCAAGTAAACCAATGCTTGGGCATACTGCTTCATTCCTAGGCACAAATAGGCCATATACAGACTTTGTTCTTGGTCTTGGCAGACTACCTTTCCCTGGCTGTCGACATTGTAGATGAGGTATTTGCTGACCAGAAAGCTATCTTCATAGGGATTTGAAGATTTTAATCGAATAGCACAGCTTAAGCAGCCTTCTTTGGTTACGCGAATGTTGCGCCGCGGAATGAGTATTTTGCGCTTATCGCCGGCGTGATCTTCTAGGACTAGGAAATTTCTAAAGTTTGCCAAGCTGCGCAAGCGCTGTTCTTGCGCTATATAGTAACCGGGGATTGACGTGCAATGTGCCTTTAAAGCATTTTCACTGTCTTTGGCTATAGTAAAATCTAGGTCGAGCCTGGGAATTTCAATGAGAGCTGGTGCATTCTTGTTTGCCCATACATGCACATAAGCTAGATCTTCGATGCTTTGTAAGAAACTGAAGGAAGTGGGTTGGTGGTAAATATCTACTAATTGCAGAGGTTCTTTGTCTGCTTGCAGCTTTTCAATAGAGCTGATTTGCAAATGCGAGCCTTCACATATGATGCGGTGGGTAATGTTCTGCGATTTTCGATCCACAATCAGTATCTCGCGCATAACAGCTGTTTTGCTTTCTTCAGAAGGCCTGTCAGACTTCTCTGATATCCAATGCGTATACTTTTGGTAATCGACCAAATCCTTGGTACCTAAAGGCCTTTCTATAGATGACGAAGAGGGATATAAGTCGTCCGCGTCTACATTTTCGTACCATCTACCGTCTTTTTTCAGTTGCTTTTGTATGCAAAAGCTCTCGGCTTGTTGACGAATACGCGTCAATCCATCGAGAAAGGTGTAAGTGCCAGGCGGACAAAATTTGACTGTCGGCACCTCTTTGCCGAAAACGATGTGATACTTCATCTTGTTGGATATGGAAGGAGGCAGGGAGGAAATTTTAGTTCCTTTTTCATAGAGGGTGCCTTCTAAGACATTAAAAAAATACCGCCCTTCTTTAAAACCATCATAGCAGATACACAAAGGGAAAGCGGCGGTGTCCCACTTAATATCTCCATGCGTGAAAAAGCGCAAAGCTCGATTGAGCATGACTTGTCCCTGGTCGGATTGTAAGCCGCGCTTTATATCGCTGGAAAAATGCAGCAAGCTGGCTAAAGCTTGGTTTTCTTCGAGAGGGTCTTGCAGATTGTGAGGCAGGGGATGCGCAGCTATCCACGCTTGGGCCGATACAATTTCTTGTATTTCGGCCAGGTTCAAGGGCTCTTTTCTTTTGTTAGAAAAACTAGTCAATTTCAATTTGTAAAGGCAAGAAAGCTCATAAGCAGAGATAGAAGTAGCTGAAGGAGATGTCCACAGCTTTTCCAAGTAATCTAGCTTAGTGCGCAACGTTGCCCCATCGGGACTTTCAAATTCAAAAAGATGGGACAGACCCAGTAAAAAACAGCACACTTGTACATTTTTTTCTGATCTGAAGGCCGAGTATTGCACCTCTATAAATTTTTTGATGTGTGTCTGGGTCTGGGCTATTTCCTTTCTGATAAGTTCCATTTTTTCAGGTAAATGGCGTTGACTATCTTTTAAGTGTTCTTCCATGATGACCAACTCGCACAAGAGTTTTTTCAACACGCACTGAAAATCTACGCTATCTATTTTTTTTCTATATTTAGTAAAGAAGGCCAGCAAATTTAGTATGGAGAAAGCGGGATTGTCTAATATGATGGCGACGGCAAAGGCAAAATCGCATAGTTCTTCTTTGCTATGAAAAGACCTTCGCAGTAGATAGCTCAGCGTAGCCATTTTTTTTCTATTTTATCTAAGTCGTGAGAATTCATAACTCCAAAGTTAACTATATGGTGTTCGTCCCGACCTTGCCAGTGTAATAATTTTTTTAGGTAAGAGGAAGCAAAGCGTGGGTCTAGTCCAAAGAGGCGTTCTAACGTACCTATCTGACAGTCCTTGCGCGAGAAGTATAATTTTGTGCGATCTAAGCTAAATTCACATTCAACCGGAAAAAGAGGCTTTTTTTCTCCTTTTTCTGGATCGTAAACTTGTATGCTTTTTAGCTTTTCCGCTTTGAATCTCAGCTGTTCTTTCTTGGTGAGAAATTGAACGACTAAAGCTTGTCGTTTTATCAAGCAAAACTCTTGGGGCAACCCACTTTGATCATTGGCATGCAGGGCTAAAGCTACATGAATATGCGCAGGGTATTCAGCCCAGGCGGAATACTTGATGAGGAACTTTTTCAAGTTATCTTTGACGCTGAGATATGCATGCATTAATTTGAAGTCAGGACGCTTTGCAAAGTCATCTGTTTCGGGTCTGATTTCAAAAGTATCTTGGATATCCAGATACATGGAATTGCCCAGCTGGGGAAACCACAATGTGCGATGTTGCGCTTCCAGATAAGAGCGATCCTTAGATTTGTCGTAAGAAAAGAAAGCGCTTCCTATGAACATTTTATGGAAGCCAGTGCTTTGAAAAAGAAGGCGATAGTGTTCGCCTAAATCTTTAGATTGCTCGCTCAATTCTATCAAAATTTGCAACCCTTTAGATGTCGCTAGGACCTGATTGAGGTCGTCTGGCAGCTTGGAACTCACTGCGGCTTGAAGTAGCAGCTCGCTTAGCTGGGTAATTTGCTGCATGCATAAAAGCTTAGGATCTTCGGCTAATTTATGCCAAAAATTCCCTTTTTCTGAACCTGGGCTTGGCACTTCAGGCAGTTTCTCAAAAAGCTGGATTATGGCCTTGCTTACAAATTCACAGTGCCCTTCTCTGTAGGCTTTAAGGCTTGTCGCATAAAATTTTTGCAAAAGAGTAGGCGTGTTTTCCATATCTATAGACATGGCTAGCAAGTCGACTAAATGCGCCAGGCTGTTACCTATGGCTAAAGCAGCGGGAGCGGCAAAGTCGGTAGTGGATAAGGGCGCAACCTGTCCAAAAAGCGCCCGAGTGGGGAGTGAAAAAATCGCGTTAGCATTGAGTGTCTGGTTTTCTAAATGTTGACATTTGGCTTGAAAGACCAGATGGCGCAGATCTTCTAGCGTGGCATAAATGATAGGTAAAGCTTTTTCTTCAAGCAAGTCTTCAGCCTGATAATCCAGCATGTGATGCGCAAAAGTTGTTATGCTCTTTTCCAGCAGCAATAGGGATTGTTCACTTTCATTTTCAGCAAGCGTCATTCTACGATTTAGATAGAATGCCACTAAAGCATCAAGACCTAAGCGATAATGTAGGTGCGCAAAAGCGCGCGGCGGTATGCTTTGACGTACGACCGCCATTAATCCGCTCCAACAACATGTCCCAGAATGCTGTGCCGTTTGATAGGTGCTTAAATCGAGATTTTCGACGAGCGTTCCCTCCAAATGACTAAAAATTGTTTTGTAGACATTTTGGGACGTATAACGAACGTCTTGGGGCTTTTCTATATCGCCGGCAAGCGCGGTCTGACAGTCGCATAATAAGATTTCTAGCATAGCGCCCACGCATTCAGGACGCAGTATGTTTTTAAGTTTGACGTCTTGATAGGCTATGTAAGGGGCATATAGTTTTTTATTATTTTTTTCCAAGGGAAGAGGGTGGTATCTTTCAATACCCGCACCGGTATTGAAGGCCTTAAAGGTAAAGAGAGCCTCCTCTTCCGAGCCCTTTGTGATGGATGTGGGGCCATTGGATGAAAGGCTTTGAGGAGACGCAATTTGTTTGGTTATTTGGCAATATATAGCATGTCCTAAAGATGCCCCACCCCATCCCCCTGGAAGCAGGAGGGCTTTGCCAGGTTCTAAGAGGATGAGTTGCTCGCTCAAAAATGCATGGAAGGCTTTATGCCTAATCTGTAAATTTTTTTCGTAATCGGCATCTTTGGGGAGAGGCGCAAATAAGATAGAGCAGGCTTGGTTGCATAGGAAAAGCTGGGCCGCCATTTCTGATTTGGGATCACTCTGCTGAAAAAAAGCGTGCATATAAGCGACACTTTCTGACCATGAATTTCCTTCCAAACCGGTAGCTTGGATAAAAGAATCTCCGTGAATATGTGCAAGCAAGTTAGGGGAAATCATAGGGAGGCTATGAGAAATGCTCGAAGAGAGGGGCGTTCGCAACAGCGAATAATGCGCGACCTCTAAAGGCGGCTGAGATAAAGCTATACGAGGTGGCGTTTTTTCGTAGCGCCTGCCTTGTTCGTGCACGGCGATGCTCTGGCGCAAGGCGTCTTCCACTTTTACACCTAAAGAAGAAGTAAAGGGCGGTAGCGCAAGTTTCGCGATTAAGTCTTTAGTAGCATCATCTGGTTGGCTTTTTTCTTTTTTCTCTTCTTCTTCGCGCTTGCCTTTTTCTGCTTCCCTTTGAGGAAAGTTCTTAAAAGCCGCTTTTTGAATTTCCTGACTTTTTCCTTGTACCAGCATCTTTTTTTCAATCACAGCTAGTTTTTCAGATAAAATCTTCATCTTTTCTGAATTAGAAGCTTTTTTCCGTGCGATGTTTAAAGAAGTTGTGGCGGCTTCCCATAAAGCTAGCATAATTTCGGGATTTTGATCGATGAGCTTAGCTATTTGTTCAGCATCATTTTGGGCAAACATTTCCATATAC
>PLSG01000524.1 GCA_003164155.1 Parachlamydiaceae bacterium
TCTCTGTTGATATTGCTTCAAGACATTTGCAAGATTTAGACCGGCGATATGGCCATAGTTTGGATCGGGCGAAAAAATATTTTTTAGATCTACTGGTTAGTGCCGGGGATGGATCTTTAGCGCCTGAAGCTGTGAACTTGCTCAAAATTCGCTTACAGCAGTTAATAGCCCTCACTGTCGATAGCTGTGGGAAATTAGGTATTACATTAGATGACATTAGTGAAGAGCTTTATAGACAAAAAGGTGCGCTTCCTTTTGGCAAAGAAGACATAGCCTGGCATCAGATAGAAGCTTCTGAATTAGACTTCGAAAAATTCGAGGCCCTGTGGAGCATAGGCAGAAGATTTAACGGATTTCATATCGTTTTTCCGAATTTCGAGCAAATTGTCCTATCTAATGGGAAAACGCTTGAAATTGAAGAACAGCAAGCGCTTCATCTCTACACTACTGGTTACTATTCCGCGTTTCATGCCACCTTGCAAAAAAATGATGAGGCCCTGGTTAAATTTATGCTTGAAAATAGCATCAATGTGAAGGAAAAGGAAGCCTTAAAGAAATTCTGTGCTGAGATGAGTATATTCATCGCTTCTGCTCTTAACAAGCTGCCACCTACTCAAGAGTATTTGTACCGTGGTGCCGCACTTTCAGAGGAAGAGCTAAAAAACCTCTACAGTGGCAAAGTAGTGGTGGAACCCACATTTTTAAGTATGAGCATAAGTGCCGAGGTAGGTAAAAAATTTGCGAGGTTAAAAGTTACCAAAGAAAGGCCTATACCTGTCATTTACAATCTCAGATCCACTTCATCTAAAGCTATTGCGGCATTTAGCAGATTCAAAGGAGAATTAGAACGCTTATATACACCAGGTAAAGCTTTTGAATGCTTGGGGGTGGAAAGTGGAGAAGATTATCTGGAAGGATTCAAAGTCATTCATCTCAGAGAACGAGAAGAGAGAAACGCATCCATAAGCTTGAAAGACGGGAAAATAATTTTTAAAATGCTCAATGCGGCTATTAATTCAGAATCTGCCGCCGCTCTAGTGCTGAGTTATCAAGGGAAATTGGCATCATCTGAGGAGCAATTGGACAATCATAGACCAAACGTCCCCAACAAACATCTCAAATTTCAGGCAAAGGTAGACCCTTATAAAATGACTGATCAAAGTTATCCACACCTTATGCCTTTAGATAAAAAAAAAGAAATGTTAATGACTGATCAGTTCATCCGATATTGTTTTGAATATAAAATGCCTAAGAGAGGTTCGAAGGTGATTGTGAATGGATTTGGTGATTTATTAAGTAATAAAATAAATTCAAATAATATTTTAAATACTGGTTGTGAAAAGAAGTTTATTAATCAATTTTGCGATGAGTTATATATAAAAAAAGATGGGTATTTTTGTGAGCAGTTTTCATCTAAGGATACATTTGTCAAATCTGATGATAATATAAATTTAAATTTAAAGCTGGATAATTATTTAAATTTTAAGGAAAACAATTTGCTTGTGGAAATTTTTTCAGGCAAAAAAAAATTTAGCTGAAAGTAACTGTTTTTTCATATTCGGTAAATGATGCATAGGAAATTTGCGCTAAAAATAGAATTTTTATTTTTCAAAAGTACGTTTTAGCTCAAATAAAAGAGAAACCCTTCGGTCATTTTGCCCTCCTCTGCGTTCTCTGTGATAAAATAATCTACCCAAAGAGATCACAGAGAACACAGAGGAGGGCAAAATGACATAAGCTTAAGAGCTAAACTAGGATCAATTAGGCGCTGAGACATAGGCGTGGCTGACCATTTTCCAGCGATCGTCCTCTTTTTTCCAGGTAGAAATATTAGGTCCGTCGGTGATGCCTGTCCCTGTGGTGCTGAGAACATAGGTAATGACAAGCACGTTGTCAGCTTGCCTCACTAAAGGGGATTCTAAAGAAAAGCTTTCAAGGTTGGCATTTTCCAGTCCAACAATTTGCTGATCCCGAGTGTAAGCGCCTGAATTATTGAGGCCTTGAAAAATATGAGAAAGTTTTTCGGAGTATCCCTCTTTATGGTGATGTTTAACGGATGTCCAGAATCTATTTTCCAGTTTGAGTCCCAATTTAAGTTCATCTTCGTCATGGCTGTCAAGATGATGATATTGTGGGGGGGTGGCATGTGCGTTGCTGCTTATGCCTAAAGCAGATATTGCTAAAAAGCCTGCGCAAAAGGCAAATCTATAAAAGCGGGATAACTGGTTTTCAAAGTGCATGAGAAAGAGCATGTATACCTCACAAGTTGTATGTATTTTTGTGTTTGATCCAAAAGGAAGCTCATAATGAAATAGCTAAAACATGTCAATTTAATATTTACACTGTATCTTTTCGTGTACTAGCCTGAATTTCCGATTTCCTGCCCTACGCCGAACCCTTCGGTGCAAAAAGATCCGAAAAAAGGGCAGTGCGTTTCTCCGTACCTTGCTTTCAAATAGGCCAAAACCCCTTTCCTCTGTCAAATTTCCACGGTTCCGAGGGAATCTGACCGGTTACGCAAATGGTGTTGACAGGAAATTTTTGAAAAGGGCATCTATAAGCTACATATTGCAAACCGTCATAGATTATAGAAATTATCGGGAAAAAGCATGCATAGTTTACATCGCCAAGGTGATGCCAAGTGGGGTATCGATGACATGAGCATTTATGCCAGTGCTCTGGCGATAGATTCCCCGGTGATCGCCCAAAAGCGCGGCATAAAAGAAAAGTCACAGCGCGATGTGGGATTTGCTTGCCGCTCTGTGATCCCTCCATTTGAAGACCCCGTGAGTTTGGCTGTGAACGCCGCTAAACCCCTGGTGGATAATTTGACAGAGGATGAAAAAGCCCAGATAGAGCTGTTGATTGTGGCCACAGAAAGTGGGCTGGATTTTGGAAAGCCCATCAGCTCCTTTGTGCATCGCTTTTTGGGTTTAGGTCCGCATTGTCGGAATTTTGAGGTTAAACACGCCTGCTATGGAGGCACCGCCGCTTTGCAGATGGCCTTGAGTTGGTTGCGTGGGAGTGCAGAAGGCAAAAGGGCCTTGGTAATCTGCACGGATGTGGCCCGCCCCCATTTTACCGAGTTATCGGAATTGAGCGCCGGCAGTGGCGCGATTGCCTTGAGCTTATCTGCTCATCCGCGTGTTTTTGAAGTCAATCCGATTAGTGGGTATGGCTGCAAGGAGGTCTACGATGTGGCTCGTCCCACATTCACCTTTGAATGGGGCGATCCGGTTTTGTCTCTATACTCTTATTTGGATTTACTGGAAACCTCCTATCAATACTATTGTAAAAACAGCCAGATCCTGGGGCCTCAACTAGAAAAATTCAGCCACATCCTCTACCATGCTCCGCTGGTTTCCTTATTAAAAAAGGCGCATGCCACTTTGCTCGAGTTGGAATATCCCGACATCTCTGCCCAGGCAGCCGAGGAGAGCTTTGTCAAAAAAGTCATGCCCAGCCTAATTTATAACTATCAGCTATCCAACATCTATTCGGGCAGTCTATACGTGTCTTTGGCCGGGCTGGTTGCCTCGCAGCCAGACCTCGCGGCGGGCGATTTAATCGGATGCTTTTCCTATGGATCTGGTTCTTGCGCCGAATTTTACTCAGGATATGTGCAAAAAGGTGCCTCCAAGATATTGCAGCGATATGGCCTCGACCAGCATTTAAGCCAGCGGCAGAAGATTGATGTGGATCAGTATGAGGCTTGCATGCATGCTTACGAAAGAGGGCTGGGGGCCATGAATTTCAGCCCCGACCTGAATATATTAGGCGGACTATTTGAAGCTCAATATGCAGGCAAGCAGCGCCTTTATTTGAATGAAGTGAAAAACTACCGCCGTGCCTACTTATGGAGTTAGCATTTCCAGAAAACGCCTATCCCGATCTTTGCAATAAGATCATTCTGATCACAGGAGGATCGGGCGGCATAGGCCAAGAGCTTGTTTTGGTCGCTTTGGAACGGGGTGCGCGGGTGGCTTTTAGCTGGATGAATAATGCCCAAGGCATGCAGAAAATCAAAGATGCCGCCACCAAAAAAGAACTGGCAGGGCAGCTTTTAGCGGTGAGAGCCGATCTCTCCGAGGCCAATCAAATTGAGGAGATGTTTGCGTGTGTCTTGGATCATTTTGGTGGACTGGATGTGTTGGTCAACAATGCTGGCATTTCACATGATGCCCTTTTGGCTTCTTTGGAGACAAAGCATTGGGATCAGATAGTGGCGACAAATTTAACGGCACCATTTATAACATGCAAATATGCCGTCGAGTACTTTTTGAAGAAAGAAGTCGCCGGATGCATTCTGAATATCGGTTCGTTGGCCCAGCTAGGAGCCCCTTCAAATGCTTGTTATGCTGCCAGCAAAGGGGGATTGGTGGGGTTAACACACAGCATTGCCCGTGATTTTGCCGACAAGGGCATTACTGCCAATTTAGTGGCCTTAGGGCTTGTGGAAACCCCTTTGACGGCAGATTATGCATGGGAAGCCAAGCAGGTGCTGATTCAGTCTTCTCCTTTGAAAAGGTGCGCGACACCTCAAGAAGCTGCTTTGAATCTATTGTTTTTCATCTCGGAGGCGGGCAAAGGCTTAAATGGACAAGTCGTCTATGCCACAGAGGGCATTTTTGAATTTCCGCTAGTACAGTGATGAGGAAAGCATGAAAATCAGGCAGATTTCCAAAAAAATTGCTGTTTTGCACGTATCCACGGCAGAAAATCCCTATTTAAATGTGGATAGTCTTGGAGCGCTTAAATCAGCTGTGGAGCAATTGAATGCGCAAAGTGACTTATGCGCCGTCATCTTGGTAGGGCATACCGACTACTTTAGTGCCGGCGGCAGCTTGGCGGCTCTCAAAGGCTTTGGCAGCGCTAACCCCCTGTCGGCCTTCGATGCGGATTTTCCCCGGCTCATGCTGTCTATCAAAGTGCCCACGATTGCTGCCATGGCTGGCCATGCCATCGGCGGTGGCCTAATCTTGGGATTGTGGTGCGATCTGGTCTATCTCGCCGAGGAAAGCCTCTATGGGGCCAATTTTATGACCCTTGGATTTACTCCGGGCATGGGGGGCACGCAGATCCTATTCGATGCCTTTGGTTTATATTTGGGAAATGAATTGCTCTATAGTGGGAAATTGCTCAAGGGACGGGCCATCAAAGAGCAGATGTGTCCTTTGTCATATGCGGTGTTGCCCAAAGACGAAGTTGTTGCGCATGCTATGAGCATAGCCGAAGAGATATCTGAGATTCGCCGCCCGGCGCTGATGGAATTGAAGCAAAAGCTGGTGGCGCGGCGCATGCCAGCACTGGATGTGGTGCTCAAGCAGGAGAAAGAGATGCACGATTTATTGATGAATAACGAACAAATTCAAGACTGCATTGCCCTTGCATATAGGCACCCTCTGGATACGTAACTGGTCAGATCCCCACGGAGGAACCGCGGGGGATCTGACCTAAAATAGTTAGGTAACGACCGTTAATGGGTAGTTTTTGGAGCTTTTCCCTGGAGGCAACCAAAGAGTAACCCATAACTTTCTGTCAGATCCCTCCAGTTCCTCTGGAGGGATCTGACCAGTTACCTGGATACAGCTGTTCCTTCAGATAAGTAAGGTAGAAGGCATATGGGTGAACCTTTTTTCATAAATAAAGTAGTCTTGATCACCGGCGGTACCAAGGGGTTTGGCAAAGCTGCCGCCTTCGCCTTTGCCACGCGCGGCGCCTGCGTGTACATCACCCACAAATGGGGTTCTGTGGATGAAGCTAAATTAATGCAAGAATTTGCGGACGCCCAGGCCGTGCCCCCGCGCATCATTCAGTCGGATGTGGCTGATCCCGATGCCAACCGCGAACTGATCGAGTTGATCATGCAGGAAAAATCCAAGATCGATGTGCTCATCAGCAATGTGTCTTTTGCCAAAGTTGTCGGGGGATTAGACGATTGGAAAAGGCAGGCTTTGGAGATCTCAATTAAAAATTCCGCTTGGCCGGTGGTCGAACTATTGCGTTTATGCCAACACATCATCGGCAAGTACCCTCGCTATGTCATCGCCGTTTCCAGCAATGGTCCGGATGTGTGTTATCCAGGATATGGCATGGTGGGTTCAACTAAAGCTCTGGTAGAGACCATGTGTCGCTATCTGGCCGTGTACTTAAAAGAAGCCGGAGTGCGTGTGAATGTCATCAGACCTGGTTTTTTGCGTACCGAAAGCTCTATGGCGACTTTTGGAGAGGAATTGTTGGATGAGCTTGCCCAAAGAATGCCGGCCATTTTTTTGGATCCGCATGCCGTGGCTAAATCGTGTTTGGCTCTTTGTTCGGGATGGATGGATTCGGTAACTGGACAAGTGATCACGGTAGATGAAGGCTCTACTTTGGTTGGACCCATCAGTTATGCCACAGGTGTGGGGCTGCCAAAATGTTTTCCAGTGGAAGCGGAGTGACTCCATGTATGGAAATTTAAGCCAAGAGCAAGTGGACTTATTCCATGCTTGCACCAAGCGCGTCATGCCCGTGGAGCTAATCCCAGGCTGCGCCTTAAGTAAGGCTGAGATCAAGCGCCTCATTCCCCATCGCCCTCCTATGCTGCTGGTGGATCGCTTGGCGGCCATCNNAAAAAAAGGGAATGCCCTGGCCTATTTTGATCTGAAGCATGGAAAAAAGGCGATGAGCGGTCATTTTCCATCAGGACCTATCTGGCCAGGTGTTTTGCAGATTGAGAGCATTGGGCAGGTAGGTGCGCTTATTTTTGCGCTTTTGAATGACCAAAAAGTGTCTAATGTATCCGTCACACATGTCTGTGGAGCGCGCTTTATGCATGCTATAGCTCCCGATAATCTGGTGTCGGAGGGGGGCACAATAGAGTTTAGAGTGCAAATATTTATGGAGGAGCCTTTCGCCATCTTTATTGGACAAACCATTTATCATCAAAAAATCTGCTCTGTAGCAGCAGTTAAGGAGTATTATCATGGATCGCAGTCAGGTATTTAAAGTCGTATCGTCTAATATTGAAGAAATTATCGACAACTCCAAAGGCGTGGATATCCAAGAAACACATAGCATGCGCGACCTTGGTGCAGATTCTTTAGAGATCATTGAAGTGGTTTCTCGATCGATGAAACAGTTGAAAATTAAGGTGCCGCGCACTGAACTGGCCGACCTCAACAATATTGGGGATCTGGTTAGTATTTTTGAAAAGTACGCCCAGCAAGGCTCTCAAAATGCCTCCTAATGCATCAGCGCAATTTCCCCAGCGCGCGGTTGTGACAGGTATGGGGGTGGTCAGCGTGCTTGGAAGCGATGTACACAGCTTTTACCAATCTTTAATGGCCGGCCGTTCGGGCATTGAAAAATGGAAATTAGAGGATGCGCGCTGTCTTTCTAAAATTGGTGGAGACTTAAGCGATTTTAATTTTCAGAACTTCTGTGATACAAGCCCCAGGAGTTTTCCCGAGGAACAGGTCAAAAAAGCCAAAAGGCTTTTGCGCAATACTCCACTGGCCGGAACCGTTACCATGGCAGCATGCTTGCAAGCTTATACAGATGGAGGCTTTTTTCAACATTCCACTGATCTCAATGCTTTTGGCCATATTTTGGCAGGGCATAACCTCAATCAGGGGTTTTGCTTCAAGAGCGCGTTGGCTTATCTTGAGGAGCCGGAATATATCGAGCCTTTGTATGGGTTGAATTTTTTGGATACAGACGTATTGGCGGTGGTCAACGACTTGCTATGTCTCAAGGGCCCCAGTTATACCGTGGGCGGGGCCTGCGCCAGCAGCAATTTAGCCCTTTTGAATGCTTTGAATATGATCCGCTTTGGACAGGTAGATAAAATCTTGGTGACTGGTAGCGTTTTTGATGTGGATTCCGTGGCCTTGCAAGGCTGGGGCATCATGGATGCCATCAGCTTTAAGACTTTTAATGGCGAGCCTAGCAAGGCTTCACGACCCTTTGATGCCAGACGGGAGGGCTTTGTACCGTCTCATGCCGCCGGCGCAGTGATCTTGGAAAGCCTGGAAAGTGCAAAAAAGCGCGGAGCTGTGATCCATGCCGAAATTTTGGGAGGGGCCTGTAATTCGGATGGCTCCCGTCTGACCAAGCCATGCAAGGAGGGCCAGGTGCGCGTCATTTTGGATGCTTTGAAGAATGCAAGGGTAAGCGTCGAGCAAATTGACTACATCAATGCCCATGCTACCTCCACGCCCATGGGGGATGCCGTAGAAGTGTCGGCAATTAAACAAGCCTTTCAGTCGCATGCTTATAAGATCCCGGTTAATTCCACGAAGTCGATGACCGGCCATGCGCTCAGTTCGGCCAGTATGATTGAGCTGATTGCTGGCATTATGCAGATGAACAACGGAACTGTGCATCCCACGATCAACCAAGAGGAGAAGGATCCTGAGCTAGACCTGGACTTTGTTTCCAATCAGGGGAGGGAGCATAAAATAGGGCATTTTATGAGCAACTCTTTTGGCTTCGGAGGCTTCAATTCGTCAATTATCGTGGGAAAATCAACATGAAGGAGCATATGCTGCAAGGCAAAGGTGTTGTTGTGGCACATGCATCGATGCCTTTTGGGCGGCTGCTTATCGAGAGGCTTGCCCAAGCGGGAGCGTCTGTGGTCTTTTCAGCTTATGAGCAAACTAAGGACGCTGCGGAGGCCTTAGTAGTAGGTGTGGAAAAAAGTCAATCTTTGGGCAAAGCATCTTGTAAAATTGCCGATTTCACCTCTGAAAAGGGGGTGGAAGAATTTTGCACTTATGCCTTTGGAGTGCTGCCTCAGATGCATGTTCTGCTACTGGATTGGGNNAGGGATCCATGCATCAGCTTTTGCGCACTCCGTTTTGGATTGTGCGCGAAGCAATTCATGAATTCTTAACCAATGGAAAGGGGGGTAAAATTATTTTCATGCTTCCTTCGGAGAGCGATATGGCCAATGATATTCGCTATGTATCTGCGCAGACGGCTATAGAAGCTTTTAGCCGCAGCATTTCCAAGGAATATGGCACGCGCAACATCTATAGCAATGTGGTTATTCCCAATGGACCTTTGTCGAGCGATGCTATATTAGAATCCGTGATCCAAACGGGGCTATTTTTAGCTTCCGACTACTCCTCCTTGATCGATGGAGATAATTTGCATGTCGGTCACACGTGGTAACCTGTCAGATTCCCTTTGGAGGAACCAAAGGGAATCTGACAAAATGTAGTATAAAAGCTAACTTCCCTAATCCGAACCGTGTATGCAAAAACGTATAGGCGCGCATGCGTTATCTATAAATTGGGTAACTATTCACTTCCCCCACAGAGGAACTGTGGGGGAAGTGAATATAATTGTTGGGTGTTGGTTATTCGTTTCTGGTAGACAGACTTCTACCCCAGGTCAGCCTCGCAATGATTTCCCTATTTAGATCCCCCACAGTTCCTCTGTGGGGATCTAAATAGTTACTAAATTGGAAGGTTTATGAAAATCACCTATATTTCGGATGAAATAGCTACTTTGCAGATCATGACCGAGGAAGAACCTTATTTGTTGACCAATAGCGCCAGGCACCTGAAAGAAGCCATCGACGGGTTTAACCAGAACCCTACCCTGCGCGCAGTGCTACTAGAGGGGGGGAAGCGCAATTTCTGTGCTGGAGCCAATTATCAGCTTTTGGTGGACTCCACGTCTAGACGGGCTTTTTTAGAGTCTGTATATGCCATTCCAGGAATAATCATGTCTTTGAAAGTGCCCTCCATCGCCGTCATGCAGGGGCATGCCCTAGGAGGGGGCCTGGCTGTGGGATTGTGGTGCGATTTGCCTTACCTGTCTATGGAAAGCTTGTATGGGGCGAATTTTATTACGCTTGGCTTTACCCCGGGCATGGGGGCCACGCAGATTGTGTTGGATGCCTTTGGAGAGTTTTTGGGGCGCGAGTTGCTCTATACCGGCAGGTTGATAAAAGGGCGCGAAATTCAAAAGTCCAAAGTTAGTTTGTCCCACGCCATTTTCCCTAAAGAGGCGCTGCGTGCTTGTGCTCTGCAACGCGCTTCAGAAATCGCTCAAATGCCCGCTTTGGTTTTAAATGCCTATAAACAGAATCTGGTCAAAAGACGTCTTTCATTGCTGGAGTTAGTCCTTCAACAAGAAAGAGAAATGCACGACCGCATGTTTGCTAACCAAGGCGCTCAAGTCCATATTCATAATGCACTTGCGCCGCCTTGAAGCAGCCCTATGTGTACAGAGGTCTGGCTTGTGATTTTGGCCATATTCACCCATCATAGGGGAACTTTCGATCAATGAATAGTTATCTCTTCTGTAAATTTTTCACAGGATGGAATGGATAAAAAAGATGGGAAGGATGGGGAGAGGATATGAGCAACGG